>JBHHXU010000072.1:0-7274 GCA_046757185.1 Thermodesulfobacteriota bacterium | reverse complement strand
GCAGCCGACCCGATCGACGCGATCCCGGGGCTGGCGCGGAAGCTGCCCCACTACGGGAAGTACAGCTACCTTGCCTTTGAAGGGAGTGAGCCGTCCAATGTCCTGAAGGGGCGCTGGCCTACCGTTAACTCACCCCTTTCGGTGCCGGTACGGCAGCCCGACGGCACATTCTACAGAGGCGCCGTCACGGCAGAGCTCGCGCCGCGAAGGGCCCTCGCATATCTCCCGCCCCTCTTTTCGGAAGAGCGCATGATGGAGGTTATCCGCTTCCTCGCCGCTGAAGAGAGGAAGGGGCGCGGCTTCGGGACGCCGGAGCTTGACAGGGCAGCGGAATTCATCGCGGCCCGATTTCGCGACGCCGGGTTGCAACCGGCAGGCGACGGGAAAGGGAGCTATTTCCAGGAGTGGAAGGCCCGCGGGGGAGAGCCGGAACGGGAGGCGGCAATGAAGAACGTTATCGCCGTCATCCCCGGCAGCAGGCCCGAATGGGAAGGGCAGAGCGTTGTCGTCGGCGCCCACTACGACCACCTCGGACTGGGCTGGCCCGATGTGCGCGCGATAAACAGAGGGAAGGTCCACCCCGGCGCAGACGACAACGCCAGCGGTGTGGCCGTACTGCTGGAACTGGCCCGGTTGCTGGGAAAGAGCTGGAGACCCGACCGTTCCGTCGTCTTTATCGCCTTTACAGGAGAAGAGGCAGAGCGGATGGGGTCGAAGTTCTATGTGGAGAATGAGAGACGTTTTCCGGCAGACAGGACCATCGGCGTCCTCAATCTGGATACCGTTGGGAGGCTGGGCTCTAACAGGCTCCTCATGCTTGGTTCCGGTTCCGCCCGTGAGTGGGTGCATATCTTTATGGGTGCGGGCTACGTTACCGGCGTCCCCATAGAGCCGGTACCGGACGATTTCGGCTCAAGCGATCAGAAGAGCTTCCTCGATGCAGGCGTCCCCGCTGTACAGCTCTTCTCCGGCCCTCACACCGATCTTCACAGCCCGGCCGACACCAGCGACAGGGTGGACAGTGCCGGCCTGGTGAAGGTGGCCTCGGTGGTCAGGGAGGCGGTAGAATACCTGGCACACCGCCCCGAACCGCTGAGCTCCCTCCTGGAGGTTAAAGGCGGAGTTCTCGCTAAAAAAACAGAGGCGCCCGGAAGAGGCAGAAAAGTCGGCCTCGGCACGATACCGGATTTTACCTACCGCGACAGAGGAGTGAGGATTATCGGCGCCATCCCCGGTTCTCCTGCCGAAAAGGCGGGCCTGCAGAAGGGCGACATAATCATCCTTATCAACAATAAGCCGGTCGATGATCTCCGCTCCTATTCAAATATCCTGAAGGGGCTGAAACCGGGAGATACGGTCATGATTACCCTTCTCCGCGGAGGGAAGGAAAAAAGAGTGGAAGCGCAAGTAGTGGAGAGGTAGAATATAAGGGAAAGTGTAAAGTTCAAAGTGTCTAAAGTGAGCTAAAGTGGAGTGAAGTAAACTAAAGTGCAATAAAGTGTTTTTAACTTTAGGCACTTCAAACTTTATTAAGGAGACAGCCTGCCGTGAGACTAAAGCACTTGACATTATTCATCGTTATCCTCTTCTTCATATCTCTTCCTGTTTATAGTTACTCCGAGCCCCCTTCCAGCGATCCTTACAGGATGAAGGGGGAGAAGCATCTGAGAAACATAAAGATGCCACCGATGGCGGAGAGAATGCCGAGGCGTACTTCTCCTTCGACGAGCAGAAGCTCATCTATCAGACCACCTTCGGTGACCTGAAGTGCGACCAGATATTTACCATGAATATCGACGGAAGCGATAAGAGGATGGTCTCCACCGGAAAAGGGAGGACCACCTGCTCATACTTCATGCCCGGCGACGGGAAGATACTCTACGCGTCCACACACCTTGCCGATAGCGAATGTCCGCCGCCGCCCGACTTTTCAAAGGGGTATGTCTGGAAGCTCTACGACTCCTTCGACATCTTCCTTGCCGATGCCGACGGCTCGAACCTGAAGCGTCTGACCGATTCCCCCGGCTACGACGCGGAGGCCACGGTATCTCCCACCGGTGACAGGATTGTCTTTACATCCCTCCGTGACGGCGACCCGGAGATATACACGATGGATCTGGACGGCGGCAACCAGACCCGCCTCACCTCTGTCAAGGGCTACGACGGTGGCCCCTTCTTCTCCTTCGACGGTAAGAAGATCGTCTTCAGGGCGAGCAGACCCAAAACGGAGAAGGAGCTTGAGGACTACAATGTCCTGGTAACGGAGCAGCTGGTGAGGCCGACCGCCCTGGAGATATACGTCATGGATGCCGACGGAAGGAATATGAGGCAGGTCACCGGCTTCGGCAAGGCGAGTTTCGCCCCCTTCTTCCATCCCGACGGAAAGAGGATTATCTTCTCATCGAACGTCAACAGTGCGACAGGGAGGAACTTCGACCTCTATATGATTAACGTCGACGGCACCGGTCTGGAGCAGATTACCTTCAATGAGACCTTCGACGGCTTCCCCATGTTCACGCGGGACGGCAGGCGCCTGGTCTTCGCTTCCAACAGGTTCAACAAGAAGGAGGGGGACACGAATATCTTCATTGCCGAGTGGGTGGATTGAGCGATTGCATTTAAAAGGTTTAAGAGGTTCACCGGTGGAGGTCGTATCTTCCACCGTACATCATTGTCTCCCTCTCACCGCATCAAGCCACTCTTTAATCTGGCCTGCTTCTGCCATTCCTATCTCAACGGCGATTTTATAGGCGCCCTCGATCCGTTTTTCGGCATTTATTGGATCTTCACTATTGAAATATACAGACCCGACGATATTGCAGGATGTTATAGCCTCTCCGGCCCTGTCCCCCACCCCCCTACATATCGCAAGACTCTCTTCGTAATGCTTTATCGCCTCGTCATACCTGTCCCAGGACCTATAAACCAAACCGATGTTGTTGAGGGTCGTCCCCTCATTTTTTCGATCATGCCCCCTTCTTGACGCGGCAAGGGCCTTCAGGTACGATTCGAGGGCAGAGACGTAGGAGCTGGTACGATAATAATTATCTCCCAATGACAAGTTGTCGTCTATGCACTGTTTATACTCCTCCCCATAGGTAATGAGGGAGGCACGGAATGAATAGAGTGAGAGGTTCTTGGTGATATCAAGGGAATCAGGGTAGCGTTCGGAAAGAAAGTTGAGAACCTTTCCTGCATTCACTTTATGGACAGGCTGGTCAACGACTCTCACGATGTATTCCTTGATAAGATCATGGTCAAACCAGCACTCCCGCTGGTCTCTCTTGAATATGCCGTATTTCCTCAGCTCTCTCACGAGACCGTGACACTCCTGCATATCCATCTCCATAAGTATCGCGTAGTCTTCAAGCCCCCCGGGCAGCTGCATGGGGAGTATGGAGAGTATGGCTGCGAGACTATAGGCATCATTTGAGAGCGACGCGAGCTTCTCTTCAAAAAAGCTGTCATACTTCACTATCCTTTTATCGATGACCGATCTATCGAACTCCTCTGAGTCGATCCATGACAGGACGAGGAGGGGCCTTCCGCCGGTGAGCCTTCTTACCTCTTCCACTTCACCAGGTGTCTTATGTACACTTTGCTTGATTTCTATAAGGCTCTCAATATCCCCGCGTGTCAGTCCGCCAAGCTCCATGTCAAGAGGTTCAAGGTTCTGTAGCGTCCCCCTGTAGCGGTCAAAGAACATCTCACCTTTTTTCTTCTCGTGGTTTACGGTAAGGACGAGATAAAATCCCCTAGGAAGTGAGCGGGCTGCATCCACTAAAAAATCCCATAGAACATCTTCACCACATTCAACCTGGTCTACGATAAGCACAAATCGGCACTCCCTGTCGTTCTTTTCCGCGATGGTCTTCAGGAGCCTTATGAAGGCGGCCCTTACGCTCTCCTTCTGCTCTGCCAGAAGCCCGCTGACCGTAGCCGTTACTGATGCATCTTCAACCGCTTCCTCAGCAATATCCACGACCTTTTCATAGGTGCCTTTCAACCTTAAGGCCCCGACGATATCCTTAAATAATACCTTGCTGACCTCCTTTCCCTGTGACCAGCTTATGTCGTAGGTCAATATCTCTTTCGCCAGCTTCAGGCCCCCATGCTTCTCATCCCTGCTCATCTGACCTATCAGTGCTGCAAGAACCAGTAAGAGGGGACGTGCAGGTTCATCGCTGAATTCTATACAGTGGTGGCCGCAATAGGCGCCATTCTCATTTTCTAAACACCTTGCAAGCTCCTCTGAAAGGGCGGTCTTGCCCATATCGGTGTGGCCCTTTATGATGACCACCCCACTATCACGGCTGTGGATAAAATCCGTTATCGCCTGGAGTTCGTCTGTTCGGCCTACGAATATTGGTTTGTCCTGGCTCATCTCACTAAATGTAACGTCCCGCGGAAACAGGAGGTGACTTTGGACCTTTGGTTTTTGGATTCTTTATTAACATTATATTTCAAGCAGGCCCTTGATACAATGGCGTCTCCTCTTGACAGCCAATATGAAAAAGGCAACAGATTAAGGAACCTCTGAATAATTCATCCCTGAGTTGTTCGGAGACGATAAAGAAAAATGCGATTTTCTTTTTCTTACATTTTCAATGGCTTACAACCATATAAAACGGCGTCACATTCGTGTGCCGCGGAAAGTCTGAATAAATCAGACCTTCCTTAAGTCAAGATGAATCGCCCTTTAAATTCCCCTCATAATTGTCTGTAAGACCCGAAGAGTCGATTTTTTTCTTGAACTTTACTAACAAGACCACTATTATCCTGTTTACATCAATTCAGAACATAAGGAGGTTTCTATGGCACAACCTGAAAAATATGTATTTGTCTGTACAAACCAGCGCCCCGAGGGGCATCCAAGGGGTTCCTGCTCCGGCAGGGGGGGAAGGGATGTCATCATGAAGTTCTCCGAGGTCATGGACTCCCAGGGGCTCTTCGGAAGGGTGGGACTCACCCAGACAGGGTGCATGGGGCCGTGCATGGACGGCTCCATCGTGGCGGTCTATCCCGACAACGTCTGGTACAAGAAGGTTACGGCCCAGGATGTGGACGAGATAGTCAAGGAGCACCTGATGAACGGGAACCCGGTTGAGCGGTTGAGGCTCACCGAGGAGGACTGGGGCTAATCCGGCTCTCTGCGGAGTGAAGGGAGGGTCTCGACGAAGGTCGAGGCCCTCTTTTTTTGCTCTTTAAAACAGAACCGCCGCCCACCATCATCCGATGCTTACCCTCTCCTTCTCCGGCTCTCCAAGGCGCAGGGCCATGACGCCGATAATCGCCACTATCATCCCCCCTATCTGGATTGTATCGAGCCGCTCCCCCAGGAGGAGGAAGGCCCAGATGACGGTAAAGACAGGACCGAGGGAATATATCCTCAGCTTTGATTAATCTTCCGGGCTTGCTGTTTTAGATGGCCCCTCTCCCCACCTCTCCCCTCAACCCTCGAGAAGAGGGCATCGAACCCGATGGCAAGGATGACAAAAAAACCGGCCGAGGCGAGATAGAGGCGGTGCTCGAAGATAACATCCTTGATAGGGATAAAGCTCGATGTTGGAGAGAGGAGGATAAAGAACCAGAAGATAAAGAATGCAACGAGGCGCCCCCGTCTGCCGTCTCCCCCATGTCTGCGAAAGAGATAGAGGGCAATGCCCATAATAACGAGGAACACAATGAGCGATACAACCGGCGGGGGGAGGGGGAAATTCAATACCGTCCCCTCCCTTATCTGAGGCGCCTCGAAGAGACCACTCGATACGGGGAAGTCGTAGTCGAGGTTCTGAATCCTCGGTATGATAAGCAGGATAATGTAGTAGATCAACACATTGAACTGGGTGAAGAGGTACTCACCGGGGGCTATGTTCTTCATGGTGAAGCCGGCGGACACCTCGCTCACATCACCAAAACCCCCCAGTGGAATAAGCGTTGTAACAACAAAGAGAAGGAGGAGTACCGTTAAGATCGTATAGAGGGGCCATCTTTCGACGAGCCCTTTCACCCTCCCCCGTGAAATGAAGGTGAAGTCGTAAAGGAGGATAACCGCGGGAAGGGTAATGGCGACCTCTTTAGAGAAGAAACCAAGGATATAGGAGAGGACAACGCCCCCGTAGAGGAGCACCCTCTTTCTCGCTGCTGAGGCGGTGGCACCCTTCACAAAGAGGAGGAGGGCCAGGAGATAGAAGAGGGACGCGAGTATCTCCATTCTCTGCACCACATAGGTAACCGCCTGGGTCTGTATCGGATGAACGGAAAAGAGAAGGGCGGCACAGATGGCTATCCTCTTCGACCGGAACTCATCCACCCCCTCCCCTGTCTGCTGGACAACGTTGAGCGTGAGGAATACCAGGAGGTAGACCATTGTCCCGTTCACTATGTGAACGACCGTGTTCACCAGATGATAACCAACCACATCAAGCCCCCCCACCGCATAGTTGAGGGCGAAGGTGACCATCGTCACCCCCCTGTGACCGAGAAGAAGAGCAGGGATATTGCCGAGACTCCTTATCCTGTAGTTCTCTACGATGTGGGGGATATCATCGAAATGAAATGTGGAGGTGAAGGTGTTTGCATAGACTACCAGAACGGCAACTGCCACGAGAAGGCCTGCAATATAGTGGAATCTCTTCCCTTCAAAGAACCGTTCCATCCTTCAACCGTCCTTCTTCCGAGCGCCTTCTTTGCCACTGCCGCTCCTGCTCTTCGCCACCTCATCGAGTTTCGCACGCAGGAGCCCCAGGTCCTGGGCGAGGGTCTTGTTCCTCTCACTCAAGTTTGAGACAACCACGGAGAAGTGAAGAAGAATCAGCAGGAGGAAGAGGAAGGCGACGAGGAAGAGGAGCGATGGGGGGTAGGCGATACCGAACCAGAGTGCGACCTTGTCGATGAGCCTCCGCCATATTGAGAGTATGAGAATCACCACCGTCGAGAAGAGCCAGAGGAGGGCGTACCGCTCCTTGAGCATCCCCCTCCTTATGAGCTCGATGATGGCAATGAGGAGAAGGAGATTCCCCGCTATCGCTGCGACCTGGACTGCCTGCATCTATTGTGCTCCCCCACAACCGCTGTTTTCATCAACCCTATCTCTAACATATAAAATACTATCCGTAAAGAATCCTCTATTCATGCATTCTTTTCAAGAACCCTTGCGGTAATCCTTTTTGCATGTCTGATGCACCATAATAGATGTCCCGGGATGCCCCAGAAATCGTATCTCACGATATTCCTCAGCACATTCAAGATGTTGGTTATAAGACTTTCATGCT
>JBHHXU010000071.1:0-7329 GCA_046757185.1 Thermodesulfobacteriota bacterium | reverse complement strand
AGGTCGTTATGCTTCCCCCCGGCACGCATACACTTCTGGATCGAGACGACCCTCTTCGAGGCACTCTCCTCTCTGCCGAGAAAGACGCCCTTGAACGGCACCATTCCGGCATTGGTGAAGAGGAGGGTGGGATCGCCCTTCGGGACGAGGGGGGATGACGGCACGACCCTATGGTCATTCCTTTTGAAATAGTCGATGAATCTCCCCCTTATCTCATCAGCCTTCATCGCTGCCCTTTCCCTTTAAAACCTCGTCCATAACCGCCAGCACCGTTTCCGAAGAGAAGCCCCTCCTTGTGAGGTGACGATAAGCCGAGGACCTCTGCTTCAACGGTTCTCTCCCTCTCCGTGGCAGCTTCCCGTACCACGCCTGAAGGGCGCTTCGTGCCAGGGCCGCCTCTCGCTCGCCATCAAAACCCTTTACCGCCTCCTCTATGATGCCCCTCTCAATCCCCCTGGCGATGAGCCCCTGGACAATCCGTCTCTTCCCCCACCTCTTGCTCCTCGCTATGGAATCGACCCACTCCTCCGCGAACCTCCTGTCGTTGAGATACCCCAGCTCGGTGAGCCTCACAATTGCTTCATCAATGGTGCTCGTATCGAACCCCTTCCTCTTTAACTTCTCCCGCACCTCCCCGATACTCCGTGAGCGGTAGGCGATATAGGTGAGGGCCACCCCCTTCGCCTCAGTCAGGTCATCCCAGTCCCTCTTCACAACATCATACCGCCGTTCAAGATCAGAACCTCTCTACCTCCACCTCACCCTCATTCTCACCCTCACCCTCCGTCTCCGTCTTCTCCTTCTCAAAATCCTTCCACCCCATGTCGCTGTCACTGGTGACCCCCTTTACCTTGAGGGCAAAGTCATCGGGGTTGCTTGCCTGCTTGAGCGACTCATCGTATGAGATATGCCCCTTCTTTAAAAGCTCCATGATTGACTGGTCGAAGGTTTGCATTCCGTAGGTTGAGTAACCCTTGCTGATGGCATCGCTTATCTCCTTCGTCTTATCCTTGTCCTCTATGCACTCCCTGACTCTCGAAGTGGAGACCATGACCTCGACTGCCGGTACCCTCCCCCTCCCATCCTTCATCGGCATGAGGCGCTGGGAGATAATGCCCTTGACGACACCGGCCAACTGGATCCTCACCTGCTTCTGCTGGTACGGCGGGAATATGGATACAATCCGGTTTATCGTCTCCGATGCATCGATGGTATGGAGGGTGGAAAAGACCAGATGCCCCGTCTCGGCGGCGGTGAGGGCAATTTCCGTCGTCTCAAGGTCGCGCATCTCTCCCACCATTATCACATCCGGGTCCTGCCTCAGCGCCCCTCTTAGCGACTCGGAAAAGCTCCTCGTATCGATTCCGATCTCTCTCTGGTTTATGATACACTTCTTGTCCTTGTAGAGAAACTCGATCGGATCCTCTATGGTAATAATGTGGCAGGTTCGATGGTTGTTGATGTAATCGAGCATGGATGCCAGTGTTGTGGACTTCCCGCTGCCGGTGATACCGGTTGCCAGGATGAGCCCGCGATGCTCCATGGAGAGCTTCTCCAGCACCTTGGGCAGACGAAGCTCATCGAAGGAGTGGATAAGCATGGGGATGACCCTCAGGGAGATACCGGTCGCCCCCCTCTGTTGAAAGATATTGACCCTGAACCTGCCGAGCCCCGGCACACTGTAGGCAAGGTCTACCTGATGGGTAGACTTGAAGGTCTCCTTCTGCGTATTAGTCATGAGCCTCACGGCCATCTTTGAAATCTCATCGGGGGTCAACCGGTTGTAGTTCTTTATGGGAACCAGGTCGCCGTAAATCCTCAGGATCGGAGGGAGCCCCGCCTTGAGGTGGACATCCGATGCAGTCTCCTTTACGGCAACATTGAGTATACTGTGGAGATCTATCGCTCCCATTCTCTATGCCTCCTTTCTCTCGGGTCTCTCTTCACTGCCTCCCAGGCCGTAATGGTGCAGAATGGCGCCCTCTATCTCCTGAGCCTTCTCCACATTCTCCTTCAGAAAGCTTCTCGCAGCCTCCCTCCCCTGCCCCATACGGACTCCACCGCATGAGTACCATGTACCGCTCTTTTCAATGACATCCAGTCTCGTCCCGATGTCGATGATGTCCCCCTCTCTGGAGATGCCCCTGCCGTAGATGATATCGAACTCCGCATCCCTGAAGGAGGGAGCGAGCTTATTCTTCACCACCCGCACCCTCGTCCTGCTCCCTATAACATCCTCACCCTGTTTAATCTGGCCGATGCGCCGTATATCGAGCCTCGCTGTCGCGTAAAACTTGAGGGCATTGCCCCCCGTGGTTGTCTCGGGATTTCCGAACATGACCCCTATCTTCTGCCTTATCTGATTGATAAAGACCATGGAAGACTTGCTCCTGTTTATGGTTGCGGCGAGCTTTCTCAAAGCCTGACTCATCAATCGCGCCTGGAGCCCCATATGAGAGTCACCCATCTCTCCTTCGATCTCGGCCCGCGGGACGAGGGCAGCTACCGAATCAATAATAATGACGTCAATGGCGCCGCTCCTGATTAGCACCTCCGCTATCTCGAGTGCCTGCTCACCCGTGTCCGGTTGGGAGAGGAGCAATTCATCGGTATTCACCCCCAGAAGTCGTGCGTAGTTGAGGTCGAGGGCGTGCTCCGCATCGATGAATGCGGCAGAGCCGCCACCCTTCTGCGCCTCCGCCACCATATGGAGGGCAAGGGTCGTTTTACCCGACGATTCAGGGCCGAATATCTCTATCACCCTGCCGCGCGGTATCCCCCCCACCCCAAGGGCAATGTCGAGGGAGAGTGAGCCGGTAGATATTGTCTCGATATCGGTCTGGAACGCCCCGTCGCCCAGCCGCATGATTGAGCCCTTCCCGAACTGCTTCTCAATCTGCTTCATGGCCAGTTCTATTGTACCTCTCTTCTCGTCGATACCCATACTCGCCTCCTTTGTAAAACTGATGATAATTCTTTGCGGTCTACCTCCTGGTAGCTACTCAGGTTGATAGGCTGGAGACTGAAGTAAATCCATCTGAGTAGTTACCATTTTTTTTCTAATAGCCTTCAACCTATCCGCCTGAAACACTTAATCCTTACTCCCCCAATCGAGCCTCTCTCAGCATTGTGTAAAGGGCCCCCGATGGCCGCAGGTCACTCCTGAACAACAGCACCCGTCTTACCGGCAGGCTTCCGACCTCCACCTCTCTGAACCGCTCAAACCCCTCAACGAGCGCCCTCTTGCGGGCAATATGCCTGACCCTTCCGACGGTAATATGGGGATGGAAGCCGCGCTCCTCTCTCTTAAACCCGATACTCTCCAGCTCATCCTCAAGACGTTCATATATCACACCGAGCTGCTCCCCCCCCTCCACACCGAGCCAGATTACCCTGGGATTGGTAAGAGACGGGAAGGCGCCGACTCCCCTGACAACAACAGTGAAAGGGTGAATACAGGCAACAGCGTGCAACAGGGCCCGGTGAATGTCCTCTATCTTCCCCTCCTCCACCCCCCCGAGGAACCGGAGGGTGAGATGGCTGCTCTCCGGTTTCACCCACGAGATACGACCCTTTATCCCCCTCAGCTCCTCCTGAATAACGGCAATCTTCCCGGCAATCTCCCTCGACAACTCGACGGCAACAAATGTCCTTAACCGGTTACCCACCTAGCGCCTGGAGGAAATCCCTGAGCGCCTCAAGCGCCTTTTCGGCGCTCCTCGCCCTGACCGTTTCCCTATCCCCGGTAAAGTGAAGGTCGTGTGTCGTGACTTGTTTTGCATCACATACCGCTATAAAGACGGTACCTACCGGCTTCTCCTCCGTCCCTCCCGTTGGTCCCGCTATCCCGGTCACCGAGAGCCCGATATCAGCGCCAATCCTCCCCCGTACCCCCTGCGCCATCCCGGCTGCCGTTTCCGGGCTGACCGCGCCGAAGCGGTCCAGCATACCGGGAGAGAGTGAGAGGAGTTCCCTCTTCACCTCGTTGCTATAGGCAACCACGGCCCCCTTAAAATAACGGGAGCTTCCGGCCATATTAGTTATCCTGGCGCTGATGATGCCCCCCGTACACGACTCGGCAACGGCGAGCCACAGAGATTTGTCGCAAAGGAGCGCTCCGACTATCTCTTCCACCAAAGGGTTCTCCGGCGCCTTTATCTCCGGCATTTGATTACGGACATGGGTTTCAACAGAGTGAACCGAGCCCCCTGTTTATCGGGAGGGAGGCTCCCCCTCTGCGCTTTTCTATCCCTGGATACAGCGTCACTCAGCGGAACAGCAGAACCGTCAGTGAGAATACGACTATCGTATAGATACCGGCCATCACATCGTCGAGCACAATGCCCAGACCGCCGCCGATCCTCCTGTCGATGAGACCCAACGGAAACAGTTTTACGATATCAAAAAACCTGAAAAGAAGAAAGATAAAAACGATGTTCACGACCGTGGTCGGCACGAAGAGGGATGCGGTGAGGAAACCGACAATTTCGTCGACCACGATGCTGGAGGGGTCTTTCGATTTTAACAGCTTCGATGCACTGGACGAAAGCCAGACGGCAATGAAAAAGAGGAGGAGGAGGAGGATACCCCTCACCGGATAATCATACCTCACCAGTACAAGGGTAAGTGGTATTCCCCATAATGTCCCTACCGTACCGGGCGCCGCCGGGAAGTAGCCGGCGTACCCCCCGGTCGCAAAGAATATGATGAGTTTCTTATACACCCTTAACGCAGGAGGAATCGACGCATGCTGACATTGATGAGAATACCGATGCCCACCATGACCGTTACGAGGAATGATCCACCGTAACTCAGGAATGGAAGGGGAACCCCGACGACCGGGAATATCCCCGTTACCATTCCGATGTTGATGATAATGTGCCAGAAGAGCATCGACGTTATACCAAAGGCGAGAAAGGTCCCGAACTTGTCACGTGCCTCTCTGGCAACATTCAGCCCGAGTATTATCAGGATGAGGTAGACGGCTATGACGGCAAATGAGCCGATAAAACCCCACTCCTCCGCGAGTATGGAGAAGATAAAGTCGGTGTGGTGCTCGGGAAGAAACATGAGCTGCCCCTGGGTCCCCTTGAGAAAACCCTTCCCGAAAAATCCTCCCGACCCTATGGCGATCTTGGATTGAATCAGGTGATATCCCATGCCGAAGGGGTCCTGCGCCGGATTTAGAAAGCTCAAGAGCCTGGCCTTCTGATAGTCCTTGAGGAAGTGCCATGTGAGGGGAATTATTGACAGGAAGAGGAGAAAAGTACCCACTAGTGTCCTCGTCTGTATCTTCGTAAAGAGCACCATTGAGGAGAATATGAGGGCCAAAATCATCGCCGTTCCGAGGTCAGGCTGTTTGGCAATCAGAAGAAACGGCACGGCGAGGAGCGCCACCGGCACGACAAGTCCTCTCGCATTCAGCCCCTCTCGTGGTATCTGCCGTGATGCGAGATACTTGGACAGGGCAGCAACAAGCGCAATTTTCGCAAACTCGGACGGTTGGAACGAAATGAATCCCAGGTGAATCCACCGCTGTGCGCCTGACGAAGAGTAACCGATCACCAGCACGATGACCAACAGCAGTACGGTGGCGCCGTAGAGCAGATACGACAGGAACTCAACCCTTGTATAGTCTACCAAGAGGAAGAGGAGCATGACCGTGAAACCGATAATGAGCCAGTATAGCTGCCGCTGATAGACCGCGGCGGTTGATTCGATGGTTGAGCTGTAGATGGTTACAATCCCGACCGCTGCCAGAATTGCGGCGCAGATAAAGAGGGGCCAGTTTAAATGTGTCAATAAGCGCCTGTCGAACATCCCCGGCTGTCTCCTTCCTGAAAGTTGGTTGGCTCACTCTTAAGAAAAAAACATGCTGAAGCCTGAAGGGCAGGTATTTTCCTAACAGTCTACAGCCTTCAGTCTAATAAGCGGTATAGACACAGGGGGAGGCACGCTCTCTCTTACGGAAAACTCCCAACCGCTAGAAAAGGGCCCCTATCCGGCGTCTTGTTCGTTCTGTACCATGGACCTCTCCGGCGACATACCACGAACCGCCCTCTCTTCTCCCCCAAGGAGATATCCCTTCATCACCTCAAGGGCAAGGGGGGCCGCGACCTCGGCGCCGAATCCGCCATGTTCCACGAGCACTGCCACAGCTATCCTGGGATCATTCGCCGGGGCGTACCCGACAAACCATGCATGATCTCTCAATCTAAAAGGTATCTCCTCCGCCTTTATCCTCTCCTCCCCCAGCATCGTCACCTGGGCCGTCCCCGTCTTGCCGGCTATCGCAAATTGTCCGTTCCTGATAAATCTCGCCGTGCCCTTATCATCGCTGACGACACCCCTCAACGCCGATTGCAATATCCTCAATGTCCTCTTTGAGACGGGCGCCCTCCCTATCTCTTTGGGGAGAAAGTCCCTGAGCACCTCGCCGGCGGGCGTCTCAATCCTCTCTACTATCTGCGGCAGGAAGAGGGTCCCCCCGTTCGCAATGGCGGCATAGGCATTGAGCACCTGCAGGGGGGTAGCCAACAGAAAACCCTGTCCCACCGAGACGGATATCGTCTCCCCCATATACCACGGCTCTCCATAGACCTTCAGCTTCCACTCCTTCGACGGGACGAGCCCCGCTTTTTCCCCCTTTATCTCGATCCCCGTTTTACTCCCGAATCCGAAACCACGGGCATAGTATGCCAGCTTTTCAATCCCCAACCGGAGCCCCGTCTGATAAAAAAAGGTATCGGAAGATTCTACAATCGCCCTGTGCACATTAATTGAACCGTGTCCCTCCTCCCTCCAGTCCCTGTAAACTCTCCCGCCAAACTCAAAAACAGGTCCTGAATCAATCTCTGTTGCCGGTGAAATAACACTTTCCTCGAGGAGAGCAGCGGCGGTAATAATCTTGAAGGTGGACGCAGGGGGGTACTGTCCCTGCATTGCCCTGTTCGTCAATATATTGAGGGGGTTTCTCAAGAGCCTTTCCCACTCCTCACTGGTCAAAATCGTGGCGAAGATATTCGGGTCGAAGGACGGGCTGCTCACCATGGCGATCATCTTGCCATTCTGCGGGTCTATGGCTACGATCGCCCCCGCTTTCCCCTTCATGAGCCGCCTCGCCACCTCCTGTGTGTGGAGATCAATTGTGAGGTAGATATTGTTGCCGGGCACGGGGTTCACTTTTTTCAAGAGCGCGATCTCCCTCCCGAGGGCATCAACCTCAATCTGCTTGCCTCCCGCGTTACCCCGCAAAAACCCCTCCCAGCTCTCTTCAATACCGTATTTGCCGATAATATCCCCTGCCCTATAGTCTCCCCCACTGAGGTT
>JBHHXU010000070.1:0-7399 GCA_046757185.1 Thermodesulfobacteriota bacterium | reverse complement strand
ACCCCAGCCCCGCAAGACCGCTTCCGAGAAGAAGGAGAGTGGAGGGTTCGGGGACTGCCGGTGTATTAGTGTTGAAGTTATCAAAGGCCAGCCCTATCCCGCTCGTCCTGGTGCCGACAAATTCAATGGAAATCTTATATATGTCTGCTGCCCCCCCACGGTCAAAAGACCAGGTCCATGGGAGACCGTCCAACGATGCAGGCTGGTTATACCATAGCCCGACTGGACTTAACGTGGAATCGAGAAGATTATCACCGGCATCCCATGCCTTGACCAACCACTGTTCGTATCCGTCCGACCAGACATCAATGTCCCATATCTGTGCGGATGCGCCGGAAACTGGATTGGTATAGGAAATGATTAATTCTGGGACCGGGACCGAGTAAAAGCTAGAAGTCCCTAAACGCAAGAAGTAACTTCCCAACGAGGGTCCGGTATAACCGGTCCTGGCGACGTCCTGTCCTCCATTTAGATTATTGGAAAACCCATTTCCTGGATCTCCTCCACCGGATTGTTCAAGGTGAGGGGTCAAACCGTTGCTCAGACTGAAGGTCACCCCATAGAGGCTTTCATATTGATTGGTAATAGCAAGCTGGTCACTCGGAGTATCGCCCGGAACAGTCTCAAAGTCAATCAACAGCGCGTTTCCGGGAGATGCTATCGATAAGATGAAAAAGAAAAGTGCGATTGAGAGAACCTTCGGGATCATGTGTTTCATTTTAGCCCCACTTTCTTTTGCAGTTTAATTACTTTTGATTTGGCCTATCCCCATTGCCAAGACAGCCAACCGGGGGAGACTCCCCCACCGGCATTTTTTGTACGGTGAAATAAAATAGCAGCGACCGTTTATTGGTCAAGGTATTGTTCTAATGGCCCCTATTATCTTCCTAACTCCTAACTTCTAACCTCTAATTTCACACTTTAAACTTTAAACTTTCTTCTCACCACTGCCAGCCCCGCGAGGGCGCTTCCAAGGAGGAGCAGGGTGGAGGGTTCGGGGACGGAAGCGGGTTTGCCGAGATAGCCGTGCTCTACGCCGAACGCATCGGTGTACTTACCCACTATCCACCCAGCATTGTTGATACTATGGGTTTCAGTTGCCATAGCTCCGGGAACATCAATCGGTGTGTAGTCGGTCCCGTCTAAGAGAAAGCCGTGACGGACATTGAGACTGTCTCTGTAGCTTCCCACAATGAGGCCGGAAGCGTTAATGCCCTTGGTCTGGCTCCTGATGGCTCCTACCGGACCATCTATCGATGTGTAGTCGCTCCCGTCATAGGTAAACCCGTGCTGAACCCCGCCACCATCGGTGTAACGTCCCACCATGAGGCCGGAAGCGTTCACGCCGTGGACATCCGTTTGTACAGCCCCGGGAAAGTCTACCGTTGAGTAAGTGGACCCGTCATAAGTAAATCCGTGCTGGACACCGAAAATGTCAGTATAAGCCCCACTGACTACGCCTAGATTATTGATGTCATAACCGGCGGTGCTCCATATGGCGTCAGGATGGTCGAAGGAGGTATAAATATCGGTTGTTAGGTCATAGAGGAATCCATGAGTATAGCTGTCGGAGCCAATATAGCTCCCTATCATCATACCAGAATTGTTGATCTGGTGGAGACCGGTCCACGTATCGACACCCGGGAAATCGATAGTAGTATAGGTGGAGGTGTTGTCATTATAGAGAAATCCGTGACGCATACCGGAAGCGTCGAAGTAGCGCCCAACGACCAGACCGGCATCGTTCAGCCCCTTGGCCTGGGTAATCTCAGCCCCGGGAACATCCAGGGTAGTAAAGGTATAGGAGAGCGAATGTGCCTCCGGAACAAGGATCAGGATCATGAACAATAACGTCACTACGCCGAGAATCTTTTTCATTACTCACCTCCATTCATTTTTTATTACGAGACAAAACTCATTTCGCCGCAGATTTCACAGATTTTCGCAGATAAAAAATATCTATGTAATCCGCGTCATCTGTGGATTCATAAAGCCTTTATCCTGTCCATCCGGTCTGATTTTTCTCCCGACCTTACAGCTTTAACCTCTGAACCTTCTCCTGACAAACCCCAGCCCTGCCAGACCGCTTCCGAGAAGGAGAAGAGTGGAGGGCTCGGGGACAGGGGTGCCGGAAATGCGGAAGGCACCGATGGTTCCGGCTGACGACAAACTCCACGCACCGTCTTCAAGTGTCCAATTCTGTCCGGTAACACCTGTATTGTTTACATGAGTCCCAATGGAGCCGTACAGGCCATTGCCAGGGATCCCGGCAGAGACCCAGAACCAATAGGTTGTCCCCGCCGTTACCAATGCATTGGTGGATGAAGCGCCA
Source organism: Thermodesulfobacteriota bacterium (assembly GCA_046757185.1). Lineage (GTDB taxonomy): Bacteria > Desulfobacterota > GWC2-55-46 > S146-70 > JAUXIU01 > JBHHTR01. The sequence continues at coordinate 5,067 of JBHHXU010000070.1, read as the reverse complement.
TTGACGACACTGCCGCCAGCAATTTCACTCGTCATGCCGCTGAAGTGGTAACTGTCAATTACTGCGCCGGGGAGTCCCCCAGAATCAGCTGCAATCCACACATCCACCTCGTTCTCAAATACGGGAGTATATTGGTCCTGGTTACTCAGCGCAACCTCGATACTATCAATGGTGCCATCAACGGTCGGCGTCCACATCCATGCCCAGTCTTTGTCAACTGCCGTAGTAGCGGAGGTATTCCCGAAGTTATCATCAACGGAAACAAAATGGGGAGAATTGTAGCTATTATCTGCTGGAAGCGTCTCAAAGAGTGACAGCGCTGATGCGTGGTTCCATGACCCGAATACCGCGGCAATCGTACAAACAAAGATTACAACAAACATATGAATCTTTTTCATTATGGCACCTCCATTATCATGATAAGTATAAGCTAAATAGCAGGGGCAGCGACTTTTTATTAGTCAAGGTATTGTATTAATGGTCGATGTTTTAGTGCCCTTATCATCTCCATGACTTCTATTCTTTTTCACCCCCTTTCATCTTGGTTTTTATTGATGGAACAAAACTCATCGTTAGCCTTTTAGCACTAAGTCTATAGTACTAGCAATAATCATGCCATTCTACCCCCACCCCCTCAACCCGTTGATTTCCCGGAGTGTAAAAAAATCTTACACTTTTCAGGATCTTTTTCAGAGGGAAAAAGGGGTAAAAAAGGGACGAAACAGAGGGAATAGTTACAACAATCACCAGGTTAGGTGATTCTTCATGGTGTAACAATATCTTACACTTTTATCTATAAGACCGGCACATTACCCGAGAAAATGCATTAGCCACAGAGGACACGGATTTTTACTGATACACACAGATAGTTATTTTCTCTTCGTTATATAATGCGTTGCGGGTTACGAGTTGCGTGTTTTGTCCCCCCACCCTGGCCCTCTCCCCAAAAGGGAGAGAGGAATTGCGATTGTCCCTCTCACTATACTGGAGGGAGATAGTTGTTGCCCCTTTCTCTACGGGCAGAGGGGATATCGTACCGTACCAATAGAGCAATATATTAACTCTTTTAACACGAAACCCGCAACTTAGAGAGTTCCTCTGTCCTGATAGTCCGTGTTCATCCGTGTCCCTGAAAAAATGCTCTGTACTCTCCAATGCTCATCCCTGCAGTTTGACACACGCCGCCTGAGGGGTATAATAGGAGCCGCATGCACAGGCTGCTCGCACATTTCGCCAGACGGTATATCGCCGGGGAGAACATCGACGATGCCATCTCCGTGGCCCGGGAGCTGAACAATCACGGCATCCTTGCATCCATCGACAACCTCGGCGAGATGGTCACCGACCCGGAGCACGCTCGTGCCGGAGCGGCCGAGTATACACGGCTCCTTGAAACCATCAACGAGAAAGGGATTAACGCCAACGTCTCCCTCAAGCTCACCCACATGGGGCTGGAGATAGGGGATGACGTATGCAGGGAGAACCTCGAACGGGTCATCACAAAGGCGCGGGAGGTCGGCAATTTCGTCTGGTTCGACATGGAGGGTTCCCGGTACACGGAGAGGACCATCGGTATCTTCATCGACCTCCACAGAAGATATGGGAATACGGGCATAGCCATCCAGTCCGCCCTCAGGAGGAGCGAAGGGGATGTGGCTTGTCTCATCGAAGAGGGGGCAAGGGTCAGGCTTGTCAAGGGGGCCTACAAGGAGCCGCCGGCCATCGCCTTTCCCGAAAAGAAGGAGGTGGACGGGAACTTCGAACGCCTCATGGTGGAGCTCCTCATGAAGGGGAATGAGCCGGCCATAGCGACCCACGACATGACCCTCGTTGAGAAGGCATTGCAGATAACAAGAAGGGAAAAGATATCAACTGAACATTTCGAGTTCCAGATGCTCCTCGGTATCAAGAGGGGCGTACAGAAGAGGCTCGCAGACGAGGGGTACCGGATGAGGGTCTATGTCCCCTACGGCGCCGCGTGGCTCCCCTATACCATGAGGAGGCTCAGGGAGCGGAGGGAGAACATCCTCTTTATTTTAAGGAACCTCTGAATAATTCATTCCCAAACTATTCAGAGACGAAAAAGAAAAAAAACGATTTTCTTTCCCTTACATTTTCAATTGCTTACAGCTATTGAAAACGGCGACACGTCCCTGTGTAGAGGAATGTCTGAATAAATCAGACCTTCCTTAAAACATGTCGTCGATTAACGGAACGGGTCGATGAGCCTCTCCATCCTCTTTTCCCCCGCCTCCTCGGAAGACGCTTGCAGATTGTCAAGGCAGGTGGGCGCCTCCTCCTCATAGAAGCGACCGAGATAGAGCCTCTCCTCATCGACGGCCAGCCTCATCGCCTCCCCTTTGTCCCCCGGGGGCGTCTCCAGCATGACCACTTTCTCGGAGAAGAACCGGTACGACTCTTTGGGGTTGAAGGTGACGCAGGGTGAAAAGAGGTGGATGAAGGAGAACCCGTTGTGGCGTATGGCCCTCCCGAGGATATCGATGAGCTCCTCCGCCTTCCCCGCGAACCCCCTGGCAACGAAGGTGGCCCCCGACGCGATGGCGAGAAGGACGGGATTGATGGGCCTCTCGGGGTTCCCGTAGGGTGTCGACCTCGTGGTCTCTTCTCTTCCCGTGGTCGGTGATGCCTGCCCCTTGGTCATCCCGTAGATTGCATTATCTATCATGATGGTCGTAATGGGGAGGTTTCGCCTCGCGGCGTGGATGAGGTGACCGCCGCCGATCCCAAGGATATCCCCGTCTCCCCCCACCGCCAGGACCGCCCACTCCGGTCTCGCCGCCTTGACCCCCTCGGCAACGGGGACGGCCCTCCCGTGAACGGTGTGGAGACCGCGGGTCTTCGTGTAGGCGGGAAGCCTCCCCGAGCACCCGATGCCGGAGACGACCGCTATCTTCGAGGGGTCGAGGTCGAGACCGGCAAAGGTATAGATGAGGGCCGTCAGCACACCGTAGTCGCCGCAGTAGGTGCACCAGACGGGGGGTATCTTGCTCTGGTAGTCAAAGAAGATTTGCGGCATCGATTACCTCCCTCACCGTGAAGGGTGTCCCCTCACACTTCGTGATGCGTTTCACCTCTCTCAGGAGACGACCTTCGAGAAGCCCCGCCACCTGGCCGGTGTGGTTTGCCTCGACCACACAGAGCTTCTTAAAACCTCTTGCGAACTCCTCGACCGCCTCTCCCGGCAGCGGGTTGAGGAGCCTCACCTCACAGATCCCCACATCGTCCATCCCCTCACACGCCTCTCTGACCGCACCGACACTCGATCCCCAGGTGACTATCCCCACCTCCCCTTCCGACCGGCCGTACCTCCTTACCGCCTCAAAACCGTTCAGGACACCTTCGAGCCTCCTGAACCTCCTCTCCATGTTCTCCCTGTGGAGTGCCGGGTCGCATGCCGGAGTCCCGTCCCCCCTGTGCTCGAGCCCCGTCAGGGTGACCCCGGCGCCGGCGAGCGGCGCCCCGTCAGCGGGAACAGCTCTGACCTCTATCCCCTCCACGACCTCCCTCCGCTGTGAGAGGAACTGGTCCATCAGGAGGATGACGGGGACTCTGTGCTCCCACGCTATGGAGAAGGCATCTTTGATGGTTCCAAAGGCATCGGCAACACCCGACGGTGCGACGACGACCTTCGGCGCCTCTCCGTGGGAACCGAAGATCGAGAAGAGGAGGTCGGACTGCTCCGTCCTGGTCGGCATCCCCGTCGACGGCCCGCCCCTCTGAACATCGACAATCACGACAGGGATCTCCGCCATCGAGGCGTACCCAATCAGCTCCGCCATGAGGCTCAGACCGGGGCCCGATGTGGCCGTAAAGGCCCGCCTGCCGCCGAAGGCTGCGCCGATGACCGCCCCAAGAGACGCCATCTCATCCTCCATCTGCATGCAGACGCCGCCGAGAGGCGGCAGGTTTTTTGCCATGAACTCCATGATATCCGAGGCGGGGGTGATGGGGTAGCCGGAAAAAAAAGCCGCCCCCGATGCAATCGCCCCCAGAGAGAGGGCCTCGTTGCCTGAGAGGAGGAGTCGTGTTGCCTTCTTCTTCCTGCCCTTCGGGAGAGGGGGGAATGAGACATCCCCGAGATGCTCCTCACCGTACCGGTAGCCCGCCTCCAACGCCTCGATATTCGAGGCTGCATCCATCCTCCCGCCCCCCATGAGCCTCTCCTCTATTACCCCCCTCACCAGATTCCTCTCTACCCTGAAGAGGGAGGCAAGTGCCCCGATGATGGCAATATTCCTCGTCAGCGGCTTCTTGAGCTCCCTGTAGGCCATCTCCATCGTCGGGAGGGGGACGGCGGTGACCTTTCCGATTTCTTCCGGTGTAAAAGCGCTTATGTCGCCGAAGGGGTCGACCGGCCTCGGATCGTAGATAAGGGTCCCGCCCTCCCTGAGATCTCCTTTATGGAGCCCCACGTCCCTGCTCCCGAAGGCAACGAGGATGTCGAGTTCATCGCCCTGGGAGAGGAGCGGGCCGTTAGACACCCGTATCTGCGTCGATGAGGGCCGCTCCCCCCTCACCTCGGCCTCATAGGTCGAGCAGTTAAAGGTGGAGAGACCGAGCCTGAAGAAGGTTCTGGAGAGGATATCACCAGCCGTCAGGAGCCCCTCCCCCGCCGTCCCCGCCAGTCTCATGGTCACTTCCTTCATACCACCCTCCGCCCTGTTCCCACCCCTTACGATACTGAATGGCGGCAGGAAGAGGCGCCGAACATTTGTAGTAGAATGGACTTTAAAAATTTTAGCTTGTCTATTCTATCCTATTTTTGTATTATTTGGAATGCTTTGAAAGGGGGGAGCGCCTTATTGACGACCCTCATTGTACCCTGCACCATGCGGCGCATCTCCGAGCGGAATCAAACACCACCACAACTGAAGCAATGCCGCACCACTCTCTGTGGTTGCGGCACAGACTCCTCCTCCCCCGTGGAAGAGAGGACATCCTTCTATGATTGCAACAAAAGAGTGCACCATATGTTACAAGTTACACAATGAAACCATCAGCAAGGGGTGTCGTATATGTGATGAGTTCAAATTTCCCGAATCTATC
>JBHHXU010000069.1:0-7445 GCA_046757185.1 Thermodesulfobacteriota bacterium | reverse complement strand
GCCAAAGGCTATGATGAAGCCGAGAATGAGAAGAATTTTCTTGATGCGCCGTTCCCGTTTCATCTCTCACCCCTGAGACTGAGTAACATCATCTCACTAGACGCATCATCCCCTGAAAATACAAACATTCCTTCTCGTCGCTCCCCTCTCCTTTCTTTTCACTTCCACTTGATGGAGCACCCCATTGAGGGGTACTGCTCCGTGGGAACGGGCCTCCCTTCCAGCACCGCGTCGATGGCGCTCTTCAGATCCCTCCTCGTTACCGCCGACTCGTCCTGCCAGTTGTCGTCGATCCTCCCACGGTAGAGGAGCTTTCTCTCCGGTCCGTAGAGGTAGATATCCGGCGTGCAGACGGCGTCGTATCTTCTTGCGACCTCCTGTGTCTCGTCCCGCAGGTAAGGGAAGGTCATGCCGCTCTCATGGGCAAAGGACTTCATATGTTCGAAGGAGTCCTCAGGGTAGTTGACCTCATCGTTCGAATTAATCCCCACGAGCTGCACCCCCCGCCCCTCATACTCGTGCTGCAGCGCGACGAGACGGCCTATGGTCGCCTTGACGTAGGGGCAGTGGTTGCACATAATGATGATCACAAGGACCTTCTTATCCTGAAAAGAGTCGAGGGTATACTCCTTTTCATCCACTCCTTTCAACCTGAAGTCTCGCGCCTCCGTCCCGAGGGGAACCATCTTTGAATTCAAGAGAACCATTACGACCTCCTCTCACTTTTTCGATTTTGCATCATAACACTATTCAAGAATAAGTCTACACTACAATTTGGCAGTTTTGTAATCTATCTTTTCCCTTCTCCATACTTCGTGCCCTTCGTGTGCTTCGTGGTTTAACTTTCCTTTCAGCGTATCCACTTATTCTTGATTTCGAGCACTTCCCTCGTTTTCTATCCGTAGCCTCTCATACAGTGCAAGCAATGTTGACAACCTGCTATTTCTACCACGAAGGACACGAAGAGCATGAAGAAATCAAAGTACAGAACTTTTCATCACACCATCTTTGAGGGATGCTTGAATGCGGGAGATGTCCCGCGTTTCCAAATATGCACCATGAAGTATGAAGGACATGACGATGTTCCAGACGCGGATTGTCACGGATTCCATTAATTAAGAAACAGGGGACTACCCATCATGTTTTACATCACCCGTTTTGACAGGTAAGCATATGGGCGCGTTTAAAACGGGAAGCGGCCCTCTATTGCGCTTTGTGCTAACGGTCTGTTTCAGACGCGGCAGTGCCGACGCCGGCTGGAAGCGGTTGTTAAATGCCATCGGTGTGTACATCCTATCCATACGAAATTAAAGACTTTACCAGCAGTTTCTCGCAGTTCACCCGGGAGATGATTGGATATGAATACACCGTAACCGAGAAGGTCTCGGCCGAAATACCAATCACCAGGACGGTCATCCCAATCCTTGTGCTCCATAAAGAAATTATGGCGAAGGTCTGTCCAAAAGACCCACCCAAGTTCCGCATCTAACGGATCGATAAACCCAGATTCCTCACCGACTCGAACGTGTTTTTTGGGCCCCCAACATTCTTTCGAGCAAAACATATGAACAGTGATATGCAACATGATCTGCCAGTTGTATCCCCATCACCGTTTTTGAGTCGCATTGCAGGTGAAAAATAGTCCCACGATCTTCGAGTCACTCGCGATCATCGTTTATTGGCACAGAAATACCTTGGTCTAGATAAATGTCCTGCGATCCGCTTAGCCCATTCGCGTTAACTAATTGACGTAGAGCACTGCATATTTCCAATCCTAACTCGGGTCGTCGATCCTCAGCTGTAATGAGTAGACCGAATTGAGTTTTAGATTGAATGACACTTAACATATCTCGTCGCAAGAGTTGGAGTTCCGTCCGTCTTGCCATACGTGCACCACTCTTGAATTCGTCGCAACCGGGTGTGAGACCAGCGCATGAAAGTGGTGCCGAAATGTCAGTATCGACAGATTCGGAGACATAAACAAAGGCTGTGCATATATAGCCCTGCTTGGATTGGATGCTTTCGTCAATGTAAATCACAACCGTATTTATGGCATTTAACTAAGGTTTATATGGTTTTTCGTAAAAACTATGGTTACTGTATAACACAATTTTGAGTTATTAGTGCTTTCTGCATTTCGCCCACCCCCCTTCGACGCAGCCGAGCATCGAAGTCATGGCCACTCTCTTATTTCCCATCGCACTCACAACGCGTCTGACTCGAACAAGGATACGATCCTGGCGGCTTTGCGTGAGATCAGCGACTGCTAATAATGCGCTCCTTGTTTTCTCTAAGAAGGGGGGTTTTCATTATCAATAACAACGTTCAGCTCAGAGGTACACTTCATACTCTCATGTTTGATATAGTCACGCAGGGTATCCTGCACTTCAGGGGAGAGCCCCGTGAATCGAATGCCCACCCCATCAAATATCCCATTCCCCTTTTTATCCCTTTTTCCCCACACGACAACTCCCTCCACGTCAAGACGAACATCATGTCCCGGCAGGGCAAAGCGCAGACGAACAGCCGTGCCCGGTGAGAGGGGAGTCGCACTCTTCAGATAGAGGCCTGTTGAGCTGATGTTGAGGATGGCGCCTCCCTCTTCCCCGACGACGGCAACCTCCGCAGGGATAGAGGCGGGTACCCTTACCGACCCCCTCTCCGTCCTCCCCCTGCTGAAGAGGAGCCGGTTCACAAGAAAGGCTATCCGTTCCGGTGCAACCTCCCTCGTGACAATCCACTTCACACCGTAGCCACCGGTTTGCTGCCGCGCCCTCTCAACCTCCTTACTCCCCACAACGAGAATAATGGGGAACCGCTCAACCATCCCCTCCCCTTTTATCCATTCAAGGAGCTTCAAGCCACCCTCCTCCGATATTTCGACATCGAGAAGCAGGAGATCAATCTTGTCGGCACGAGCGGAGAGATAACCGACTATCTCATCACTACTGTCGAAGGTGTGGGCGTGGTGGTTCATCCCCGCCACGATATCGCTCAAAAGCACACCGGATACTTCACAATTGCCGCCAACAACTATCTCTTTTGGTTCACTGGTCAGCATAAATCATCACTCCTCTCCGCCTCTCCTCTTTTCGGCAGGGTAAAATAAAAGGTTGAGCCTTTACCCTTGCCCTCACCCTCCGACTCGACCCAGACGGCGCCGCCATAAAGCTCTATGATACGCTTGACGATGGCGAGGCCGATGCCGGCGCCCTCATGCTCTGTTTCCAGCCGCTCGAAAAGGCCGAAGATCTTCTCCCGATACCGGGGGTCGATTCCGATACCGTTGTCTCGGACATAGTAGACCTTCTCACCGTTCTCCTCCTTCATGCCGATCTCTATACGGGGTTCCGGTTGGTCACCCAGGAACTTGACGGCATTCTCAATGAGGTTCTGATACACCTCCCTTATGCGTTGCCGGTCCGCAAAGACGGAAGGTAGGTCGGGGGAGATCTCGACGGTGATGCCCCCCTCCTTGATTCTCCATGAGAAGAGTTCTACTGTTTCAGACGCCACCTCGCCTAAGGAGACTTCTTCATAGGGGTTTTCCGTCAGGCCGATTCTGGTGAGCTCTATAAGGTCGTTCAGGAGATCCTCCATCCGCGCCACCGCCGCCTCAATACGTTCCATGTGGCGCTTCATCCGCTCACGGTTACCCTCTTCCATATCCTTCCTGAGGAGACCGATGAAGCCTCGGACAGCGATGAGGGGGCTCCTCAGATCGTGGGAGACGGTACAGATGAAGCGGTCCAGCTCGGTACCCTCTCCATCGAGTGTTGTCCTCTTCTTTTTCAATTCATCTGCCAGGTATTCACTCATATCTACCGACAGGAGGCTCACCCTATTGTTAGAGTTCGCCATTATTATTAGTCTCGTAACTACACGGAAAACATAGAACCAATAAAATTGACAATTTAAATAGAAAGTAACTACTTAGACATATTTTACCATTAATAAGAGCATGAAGGACACGAAGAAATTCAAACACAGATTGCCTCGTATTTTCAGGATGGAAAAGTCAAAGCTATTAGGCGGAATGATTGCTACAGGGTGTGTAGGGAAAGGGCTTTGTCCGCAGATGACGCAGTTTATAAAAAGAACCATACCGCAAAAACTTTTTAAACAATAATAATCTCGCAGTATACACAGGAAAGTTCTATTAACTTCATGCTCTGGTCAATTGGAATTATTGCAGTGGACTTCAAGATGTTTACTGCCCTTATTTGTGAAATCTGCGGATAGTATATAATCCCTTTTCTCCTTCTCCCTTCCCCGTACCTTTCATGAACTTCGTGGTTTAATCTTCCTCTCACCATATCCGACGACCCTCTCCCCATCATCACTTCACTGCCGGATACCCGCCTTCGGAGTCCTAATTCATGAATTTCTTGAAGTCCGCGGCGTCAGCCTGGAGGAGATTCTCTTCAGTCATCTGCAGTATCTCGGCATAGTTAAGGGATCTCACCGCCTTTTTAACCCTTAATATGGAGAGGGCGTTCATGCTGAGTTGGTCAAGACCCAGGGCAATGAGGACCTTCGTATACTGGGGCTCTCCCGCTATCTCGCCGCAGAGACCGACCTCTATCCCGGCATAACGGGCAGCCCTGACGACACTCTTGATTATTCTCAAAACCGCGGGGTGCAACGGATCGTAGAGATAATCGACATGGTCATTACCCCGGTCAATAGCGAGGCAGTACTGGAGAAGGTCGTTGGTACCGATGGAGAAGAAATCGACCTCCTTCGCCAGCAGGTCGGCAATGAGGGCGGCAGAGGGGATCTCTATCATTATACCAACCTCCATGTTCTCATCTAAGGGCTGCCCCTTCTGTTTGAGCTCCGTCTTCACATCATCCAAGATCGTCTTCGCCATCCGTAGTTCCCTAACCCCTGATATCATAGGGAACATGATCTTTATCTTACCGTAAACAGACGCCCTCAGAATACCCCTCAGCTGGGTTTTAAAGATATCGGTCCTTTTGAGGCAGAACCGTATGGCCCTCAGCCCCAATGCCGGATTCGCCTCTTCAATCGCCTCAAGCTGGGAGAGGAACTTATCACCGCCGATATCGAGGGTACGGATAATCGTATCGTGGGGCTTCACCATCTCGGCAACCTTCTTGTATGCTTGAAAGTGCTCCTCCTCCGAGGGGAGGTCCCTCCTGTTGAGATAGAGATATTCGGTTCTATAGAGCCCGATGCCCTCCGCCCCGTGCTCTATGAGGCCGGGAACCTCCTCCACAAACTCTATGTTGCCCATGAGCTTCATGCTGTAGCCGTCGACCGTCACCGCCGGAAGGGTGGTGTAGTGGTGAAGGGCGTGCTCATAGGAGGAGAACTCCTCCTTGATCCTCCGATACTCCTCTATGACCTCCTCGGTAGGATTGATAACCACCGCCCCCGAGTTCCCGTCGACAATCAGGGTATCTCCGTTACTGGCCAGTTTTGTAATGTCATCAAGACCCACGACAGCCGGTATTTCAATTGCCCGGGCAAAGACGGCGGTGTGGGAGGTCCTCCCGCCGAGATCGGTGAGGAATCCCTTGATCTTACTCCCCGGTATCTGGGCGGTATCGGTCGGCGCAAGGTCTCTGGCAATAATGATAACCTCCTCGTCGATCTGGGGCATCTTCTCCCTCTTCCGGCCCATGAGATTACTGAGGATACGGTCTCCTATATACTCGATATCCGATCCCCTCTCCCTGAGATACTGGTCCTCAATCTCATCAAAGAACTCCTTAATGCTCTGGAGGACCAGCTTGAGCGCCCATTCTGCGTTGACACCGTCCTTCCTGATAATCTTCATTGTGTCATTGACGAGCATGTCATCATCGAGCATCATGATGTGGGCATCAATAATACGGACATGCTCCTTTCCCCTCCCCTTACCATCCTCCAGCAGCTTTTCCCGTATCTTTTGCAACTGGGCCTTGGAGGTGTTGACCGCATCGGTGAAACGGTCAATCTCATGGTCCAGCTTCTTTTTATCGAGATAACAGAATGCCGGCACCTCAAGCTTCTCTGTCGAGAAAAGGAAGGCTTTCCCGATGGCTATGCCGGGAGAGACCCCGATTCCGTGACACCTCTTGTTTTTGTCTTCCTTAGCCTTCACTCCTCCTCCCCGAACCTGTTATTGACAAGCTCTCCCAGGACCTCTATGACACGCGCAGCATCCTCACCCTCCGCCCTGATCGTTATTTGACTGCCCTGAGTTGCGGCAAGCATGAGGATACCCATTATGCTCTTTCCGTTTATCTCCTGACCGTCCTTCTCAACGTAGATCTCCGATGTAAAGCCGTTTGCCAGTTGAACTAACTGGGCCGCGGCCCTGGCATGCATACCCAACCGGTTGAGTATGGTGAATGTCCCTGAGGCGGTGCAACTGCTCTTCTCTACTGCCATCTACTTCACCCTTGTGAGTGTTAAAACAACCATACGCTCCCTATAAGAACAACAAAGGTCATCGGTACCGATATAAGATAGACGAGACTCGGTATCGATACCCCCCTCCTCAACAGCGACGACAAGAACAGAACCGAAAGGGTGAAGAGGAGCATACTGATATATATCGACGGTTCGAAAGAAACACGATGCTGCTCCGGAACCCCGTGATGTATGATAGGGAGCAGATAACCGGTCATTACAAAGGCGAGCAGAACTGCCGTCACGTAGCGAATCCTCTTCCCCCACTTGAGGAGCTCCAACTCCTTTATGTATTCCACAACATCCACACCCAACCGGTAACCGTTTACCAAACCGAACCACCGCATCCACAAATGAAAAAGATTGAAAACGAGGAGGAGGATGAGAGGCGCCGCCGTGCCGAAATAGAGCGTCGCCCCGACGCCGATTATTGAGGCAAGTGGACGTGCCGACCCCCAGAAAAACATGTCTCCTATTGCGCTGTATGGTCCGGAGAGACTCTTCTTGAACGTTATGATATCCTGGAGTTTCCTCTTCCCCTCTTTCACCTCCTCCTCCATCTTGATGACCGCCCCGATAACCGGGGCCGACATATAGGGATGGATATTGAAGGCCTCACTGTGCCTTTTCAATGCCTCGTACCGCTCTCCCTCATCCCGGTAGATGACCGCCAGGGCAGGGGCAACAACATTCGAGAAACCGAGGCCGTGAATGTCACCGTAGTTCCACGACGTCTGGATGAAGAAGGAGTTGGCAAATACCTTCAAGATTGTTCCTCTACCAACCATGGCTCACCAGCAAATAAACGGCAACAGCAAGCGCCACCGCCCCGCAGAAGATTGGGCGAACCTTGTCTGAATAGGCCGATTTGTAAGTAGCGGCAAAACCGATCAGGATGAGAGATATCCATATCATCGGGAGGAGCTTAGTCACCACCAGATCGGGGAGGAGCGGATAGAGGGCTGAGACGAGGGCTGCTCCTGCAATGATAAGGGCAAAGGTGGAGATGAACGTGGCAACGA
>JBHHXU010000068.1:0-7453 GCA_046757185.1 Thermodesulfobacteriota bacterium | reverse complement strand
GGACTCAGAGGTGGTGGGGTGCGGGACGGAGCAGAGGCGGTTACGATTTCATCCTTGAAAATCCCCCGTAAAAGGAATATACTTCCCTGATTTCGGCAAACCTGCGCGGTTCTGCCACGGAGAAGAGTATTTCATTTAAAGAGCAGAGGATAAATCCATGAAAAAAGGATATTATATCGTACTCGTACTCATAATTGCAGTGGTAGTATACAGTTTTATGACCTTTCTCGAAATAACCCCGCCTACTGTTGAGTGGCAAAACAGTACCCCCTATTTACGCAGAACAGCTACCTTGAAGATATCCGCCTCCGACTCCGGCACGGGGCTCAGGGGCATTACGGCAATCTACAAGAGGGGGGAGGAGAGCCATTCCCTCTTTTCCGAAGACCTCTCTGCAAGGGAGCCTGCCGTACAGGAGGAGTCTTTCGAGGTTCCACTCGACTTCAAGAAGCTCAGGATAGGAGACGGCGAAGGGGTCATCGTTCTTGAGGCGACCGACCGTTCCCGCTGGCACTTCGGCAGGGGGAACAGCGTCAGGCAGGAGTACCCGGTTGAGGTCGATACCGTCCCTCCCATGGTCGAGATCCTGAGCAGCGGTCACGTAGTGCTCCAGGGGGGATCTGACTTGACCGTCTACCGCTCCTCACCCGACACCATCACGACAGGGGTGACGGTGGGTGACCACTTCTTCCCCGGCCGGAGCGGGGCTTTCGAGGATGAGAACACCTTCCTCTCCTTCTTTTCCTACCCCCACAACCTCTCTGTCGGTGAACCGCTCTTTATCGTGGCCGAGGACAGGGCCGGCAACAGGGCCAAGAAGCACCTTCCCGTCCTTGTAAAGGCCAAGACCTACCGTAAGCGGAGTATAACGGTATCGGACAGCTTCCTGGAACGGAAGGTTCCGGAGGTCATCTCATCTGCAAACATGGAGGAGAGCGGCGACCTCCTGGAGGACTTTCTCTTCATCAACAGGGAGATGCGGAAGAGGCAGGCAGAGACGATACGGGCAATCACAGCCGAATCAATACCGGAGATAATGTGGGAGGGGGAATTCCTCCAGCTGAGGAATGCCAAGGTGGAGGCACGGTTCGCAGATCTGAGGAGCTATATTTATAGAGGCAGGGTGATCGACAGGCAGTATCATCTCGGTTTTGACCTAGCGGTAACAAAGAGGTACCCCATTACCGCCTCCAATAGCGGTGTCGTCGCCTTTACGGGAACCATGGGAATCTATGGGAACACCGTTATTATCGACCACGGCTTCGGTATCTCTTCCCTCTATTCACACATGAGCTCAATTGATGTGGAGGAGATGGATTATGTTGAGAGGGGGGAAACCATCGGAAGGACCGGCGATACGGGTCTCGCAGGGGGTGACCACCTTCATTTCGGTATCCTCATTCACGGCACTCCCGTTACACCTGTCGAGTGGTGGGATAAGATGTGGGTACGCAACAGGATCACCAGAAGGATCGAGGCAGTAACGGCCAGTGAGTGAACAGATACTCCACGAGCGGATAATCGGTGGCGCCTCCGTGTTAAGATTGCGTGCCAGCATACAGTTGACCGATGATGTTAGGGCATCCGCCCCTTCCTTCTTCGCGTAATCTGCGAGAAGGAAGACGGCATCCGCCTTCCACAGAAAAAACCACATAAGGGTTTAACATCTGCCTCTGATGAGAGCTTTACGGATAGCTGCTAGGGAGCTGAGTGTACGCAGATCTTTGTATGAGGAGGGGGAGGGGAGGCGATGAGAGACCTCCCCTCACGAGGTGAGTTATTCAAAGGAGAGGATGATGTCGTATAACCTCTTGAGCTTCGATGTTGCAAGGAAATTGTTGAGAACCGTTGCTCGCCCGTTCCTGCTGATCGATTGTCTGACATCCGGAGAATTCAGGATATGGATACACCTCTCTGCGAGTGAGGTGATGTGTTCATCATACTCCCTGTTGCAGATCGCCCTGCCCTTGCAGTCCACCTGATAGGGATTCACGGTATACCCCGTTGAATGGTTTTGCACCTGCAGTGTAATGCCGCCCACCTCTGTTGCCACGACAAGACTCCCCTTGTAGAGGGCCTCTGTCACCGTCAAACCGAACCCTTCACGGATGGACTTCTGTATGACCATACTTGCATACCGCTGGAAGGCGTTGACGTCCCTTGGGTCATCCCCGACCACGAGGAGTATGTCGTCCTTATAGGGGCTCTTCTTCCTTTCGGCCCTCACAATCCTCTCCATCTCCGCGCCCTCGGGATCATCGCTCGCCGAATTGTAAACGAGGGCGAGCTGGCACTCCTTCCCGCTGTTCCGTATCTTATCAAAGGCGTGAATGACGCCGACAGGGTCCTTCCACGGGTCCAGCCGTGACACCTGGACGATGAGGGGCAGCTCTCTCCTGACCCCGTGACTCAGCACCCTCCTGTTTATCTCATCCTGCTCCATCTCGATGTTCTTGTCACTGAAAGGGTCGATAGAGGGAGGGAGGGTGAAGAGGTTGCCAAAACCGTTGACGTGAGGCTTAACGTAGTGCTCCATGGTGGAGATGATACCGTCGTACTTCGTTGCATGTTCCGCCACATAGCACATGGTGTGGGGTTCCGGCGAAGTCGTATCGATATGGATCCGCCAGAGCTTGATTGCCTCGACCTCATCCATGAAATTTATCAGATACAGCGGTTGCGGATCGTGAATGAGTACCGTATGGTCCGAATCAACACCCTTCAGGTAATCAATGAGGTGCCTGTTGAGCTCCCCTCCGCCGTTGTTGTAAAAGTGGTGGTACTGCGTTATGAGTGACTGAGGATCGTCAGGCGCCTTCCCCTGGAGGGCGTTGTGGAACCCCTTTGTTGTATTGAAGAACTCATCATCTCCATGTATCTTATACCACTCCATCTCGATACCGAGTTCATTGGATAACCGTACCTCCCGCCTCAGCAATTCGGCAACCCCCCCGCCTATAAAGGTAGAGTTGACATGAATGATCTTCTTCCCTTTGAACCGCTCCCTGTAGCTGCTCAGCTCATCGATAATGTCACTGCCTACAAGCGCCTCATACCGGGGAAGGAGCCTTTCCCCACCAGTTTCGATTGAGAACCTGTGCTCTTCGAGTTTACCGACTGCCTGTTTCATTTTCAGCACCTCACTCCCCTTTTTCTTGTATACATCGCAATTATCATGCCAATTCTTGGCGGATCTTGTAACCCATTGTAATTCCAAACAATTTTTACTCGGGTACTCATGGGGCAGTGGCGTTTGCGTCATAAATAGAGTCGACTGTAAAAAAATATTACACCTCAGCGAGCGTGGCAGAGGAGGGGCAACAGGGAAAAACACCTTTATTTTTAGTATGTTATATGCATTTATCCCTTTACCACGATTGTTGTTTTTAAGCAACATGTCGAAGCATAATGCCAACACCTAATTTAATGTGGTATATCAACTAGTTATGTTGCTGCCAATATATTGCAACTGTAAAATAATTTTACACCTTCCTCCGGAGCGGATAGTGTGACCGTGATTCGTCTTCACCGTAACCTGAGAAGGAGGGCATTGCTTATTGAGGAAAAATAGGATAGTGTTAAAAATAATGGTTTCACAAAAAGCCGTCATTCCCATGAAAACGGGGGAGAGAGATGCGCGGCGAGGGAGTGAAAGGGAAGGATGAAACGTATCCTCTTCATCTGTGTTGAAAATTCGTGCAGGAGTCAGATTGCAGAGGCCTTTGTCCGTATCCACGGCGCCGGGCGGGCAGAGGCATACAGCGCAGGTTCATGTCCAGCGGGTCAGGTTAATCAGAAGGCGCTTGAGGTCATGGATGAAAGAGGGTACGATCTCCGCCGGCACCATTCAAAATCTGTGGGAGAGCTTCCCGATCGGGAGTTTGACAGTGCCGTAACAATGGGATGTGGCGACCGGTGTCCACAGGTGAGGGTACGAGAGCGTCATGAGTGGGAGATACCCGACCCCGGGGCACTGCCCCTCGATGAGTTTCGGGCCCTTTGTGACCTCATCGAGGAAAAGGTGCAGGGGCTCCTATTGCGTCTCTCATGACCCGGCAGTAGACAGTGGCATAGCCTGGTGACATATTGCGACCACTCTCAGGTAACGGTCTCGATGGGGTATTTGCTGAAAAGATGACGGAATTCAAAGAAACACGATGGTCCGAGAGGGATTACTCCGGCAGGTATATCGATGCGGCCGATATCATCGTCATTGAACGGCGGAGAATGATTGAGATTGTCAAATCGTTCTATCGGCACAACGTCCTGAAGAAGAGGCAGAAGACGATCCTCGATCTCGGGTGCGGCGACGGCATACTCACCCATGAGCTCCTTCAGCTCGACGGCACCCTCTCGGCAACCCTGATCGACGGCTCTGACGGGATGCTGGAGAGGGCGCGAGAGCGCCTGAAAGACTACCGTAACGTCTCATTCATCAAGGCGAGCTTTCAGGAGTTGCTGTCCGGGGAACCGGAGTTGCCCTCCGCCATCTCCCTTGCCGTCTCATCACTCGCCATCCACCACCTCCCGTTGGAGGAAAAGAGGGAACTTTTTATGATTATCCACTCACACCTGGAGTCGGGCGGCGCCTTCCTGAATATCGACACGACACTCTCACCCACGGAGGATCTCGAAGAGTGGTATATAGAGCTCTGGCGGGAGTGGATCGATGAACGGAGAAAGTCGCTGAAGGCAGAGGGCAACTACGACGAGTTTATCTCGAAATACAGGGAGGAAGCTCACTACAGGAACCTCGACACCCTCCATGATCAGCTAACTTCCCTCCGGGAAAACGGCTTCCGTGATGTCGACTGCTTCTACAAGTACGGGATGGTGGCACTGTACGGCGGCAAAAGATAAGAGGTGAGTCTACCCCCTGATGCCCCTCTTTAGGCACCTCGTCACACCTCGGTAGTGTTGTAATCACCCGCCATGATGTGATAACTTTTCTTGTCTATGAACTCCTCTCACCTGAAAGATTACCTCCCCCTTGTCCAGAGACCGGCCAGGTATATCGGCGGGGAGATAAATGCCGTCAAGAAAGAACGCACAACGGTCAAGCTCACCTTTGCCCTCGCCTTTCCCGACACCTATGAGATCGGCATAAGCCATCTCGGGCTCCAGATACTCTACCAGATTCTCAACATGGACCCCCGCATTGCCTGTGAGCGTGTCTATGCGCCGTGGATCGATATGGAGACGCTCCTGAGGGAGAAGGGGGTTCCCCTCTCAACTCTCGAGTCGGGAATCCCCCTCAGCGAGTGTGATGTTATCGGCTTCTCGCTTCAGTATGAGCTCGCCTATACCAATGTCCTTGCCATGCTCGATCTCGGCGGAGTCCCCCTTCGGGCAGCGGAGCGGGGGGCAGAGGATCCCCTGGTGATAGGGGGCGGTCCCTGCGCCTTCAACCCCGAGCCGGTGGCCGGCTTCTTCGACGCTTTTCTAGTAGGTGACGGCGAAGAGGCCGTCATTGAGGTGGCGGAGATTGTCATGGAGACGAAGGAACGCAGCACCTCCAGGAAGGAGCTATTACGGCGGCTTGCACGGGTTGAAGGGATCTATATCCCCTCCCTCTTTGATGTCTCATATAACGACGACGGCACCGTGAAACGTATCACACCCCTCGAAGACGGTTACGAGAGGGTGAGAAGGAGGATCGTCACCGACCTCAATACGGTTCCCCCTACGACCCGGCCGGTTGTCCCCTTCATGCAGGCCGTCCATGACCGGCTGGGGATTGAGATCGCACGGGGGTGTACAAGGGGGTGCAGGTTCTGCCAGGCGGGAATGATCTGCAGACCGGGGAGGGAGAGGGCCCCCGATGAGGTACTCCGTCTCATAGAGGAATCGCTCCGCTCCACCGGTTACGATGAGGTCTCCCTCCTCTCCCTGAGTACCGGCGACTACTCCTGTATCGAAGAGCTCCTCGTTCGCTTGGTAGAGAGGGTGGCGGACAGGAAGGTTGCCGTGTCGTTCCCCTCCATGCGTGTGGGCACCTTGAGTCCCCGGCTCGCTGAAGAGATACGAAAGGTGAGAAAAACAGGCTTCACCCTCGCCCCGGAGGCGGGCACCGAGCGGTTGAGGAGCGTCATCAACAAGGGTATAAGCGAGAAGGACCTCATCGATAACGTCCGTCACGTCTTCTCCCTCGGCTGGAAACTCATCAAACTCTACTTCATGGTGGGCCTCCCGACCGAGCAAGACGAGGATATTGCAGGGATTGTGAATCTCGCGGAGAAGGTGAAGGGAACGGGAAAGGCGCGGGGGGTACATCCGAAGATAAACGTGAGTGTTTCGACATTCATACCAAAGCCTAACACCCCCTTTCAGTGGGTGCCTCAATTGAAACTTGATAAGTGCCGTGAGCGTCACTCTCTCCTCCGTGAGGGGCTCAGAAAGAGGCATCTCGATTTCAAGTGGCAGGATGTCCACGTGAGCCTCCTCGAAGGGCTTTTCTCAAGAGGGGATAGAAGACTTATACCACTCATAGAACGGGCCTTTGAGCGTGGAGTCCGGTTCGATGCATGGGGGGATCAATTCAGCTTCGACAGGTGGCAGGAACTCTTTACAGAGGAGGGGATTGACCTCGATTTCTATCTCTACAGGGAGAGGGAACGAGATGAGCTCTTCCCGTGGGATCATATCGATGCCGGGGTAACACGGGAGTTCCTCCGAAGTGAGTATAAAAGAGCCCTCTACGCTTCCGGCGGGGGTAATGTAACGTACATGGAAACTCCCGACTGTAAGGTTGATGCGTGCAGCGGATGTGGTGTCTGTGATTTTAAGGAGATAAGGAATGTAACCTTTTGTGGAGAGGCGGCAAACAACAGCACTGTCCCACCTGCATCGGTGGGGGAATCGAGGGAAGGTCCCCCTCTACAAAAGTTCGTCCGACCGGTTACAACGCCATCGTCCAGAGAAATAATAGAGCCGTTAAGGGTACAGCTTGCCTTTTCAAAGACCGGGGACATGAGGTTTTTAAGCCATCTCGAAGCGACGACTCTCTTTTCACGGGCGGTAAGACGGGCAGGGCTGCCGATACGGTACTCACACGGGTTTCACCCCCATCCCCGGATAGCCTTCAGTCCGCCCCTACCCGTCGGTGTGGAGAGCATCGCCGAGTACGTCGAGCTCAAACTGGACGACTATGTAGCGCCGGGCCGTGTCGTCAAGCGACTCAATGAGGTTATGCCCAAGGGGATAAAGATCATGTGGGCAAAGGAGATACCCTTGCATCTTCCCTCCCTCTCTGCTATTATCAGAGAGACAGAGTATCTTGTTTACGTTGATAAGGCCCCGGAGGGGCTTGATATAGATATTAAAACGCTCGATAGGCGTATAAAGGAGTTCCTGGCAAAGGATTCGTTCGTCATCAGCCAGAGGAGAGAAAAGGGGACGCGAGAGGTTGATATAAGGCCCCTCATAGAGGACATTTCTTACGACAGAGAGCTGT
>JBHHXU010000067.1:0-7466 GCA_046757185.1 Thermodesulfobacteriota bacterium | reverse complement strand
CCGTGAGGATAGCCGCGCCCGCAACAACAACCACGACTATACTCACCACCTGGGCTGCCTTGAGGGGCCCCATCATCAGACTGTCCGCCCTGAAATACTCAACAAAGCACCTCCCCACCGAATAGAGGCCGATATAGAGGGCGAACACCAACCCGTTCCGGTGCTCCCTCTTTCTGACGCCGAACCAGAGAAAGCAGAATATGGAGAGGTTAATCACCATCTCATAGAGCATGGTCGGATGGAGCGGTATACCGGGGAACTCCATCCCCGCGATACTCGATGGGGGAAAGACAAGCCCCCACGGCATATCGGTCGGTCTCCCGTGGGCATCGCCGTTCATGAAATTGCCGAACCGCCCGAAGGACTGGCCGAGGATGATGGAGGGGGCGACCACGTCCGCCATCCTCCAGAAGGGAATCTCCCTTCTCCTGAGTGATACATAGGCCACGACCGTCCCCCCGATGAGGCCGCCGTGGATCGCCAGGCCGCCGTGCCACACCGCGGGGATCTCCAACGGATTTACAGCATAGAATCCCCAGTTGAAGAGCACATAATAGAGACGGGCGCCCACTATCCCTCCGACGACGGTCCATATGATAAAGCTCATCGCCCCCTCATCGGTCATGGCTATCCCCTTCCGCCTCACCTCCGACTTGATGAGATAGCTCCCGACAAGGATGGCGACGACATACATGAGACCGTAGAACCGTATCTGAAGCGGTCCCAGTTCAACGAGTACCGGGTGCATCTATCGTGCCCCCTCTGCCTTCATATTCTCCTCCTGCTCAGTGTCCCTCCTGAAACCCTAATGGACATAAATATAATTTTGATTCGGAAAGCAGCAATTGTGTGCAAGAAGGGGATGTCTCCGGCAAAAAGGCACTTTCCGGATGAAAACTACTCAATCATCCCCTCCAGGGGGCTGCTTGCCGTTGCATAGAGCTTCCTCGGTATCCGGCCCGCCTCGTATGCGAGCCTCCCTGCGTCCAGCGCAAGACGCATGGCCCTCGCCATCGCCACAGGGTCCTTCGCGCCGGCGATCCCCGTATTCATCAGGAGGCCGTCACACCCAAGCTCCATGGCAATCGTTGCATCGGAGGCAGTCCCGACACCGGCATCAACGATAACCGGCACCGAAACCGTCTCAAGGATGATCCTGATATTGAAGGGGTTCCGTATGCCGAGGCCGCTCCCTATGGGGGCGGCGAGGGGCATGACCGCCGCACACCCCGCGTCCTCAAGCTTCTTCGCCATGATGGGGTCGTCGATTGTGTAGGGGAGGACAATGAACCCCTCCTTTACCAGAACCTTCGCCGCCTCGAGGAGGGCCTCGTTGTCGGGGAAGAGTGTCTTCTCGTCCCCGATGACCTCCAGTTTGACGAGATCCGTATCAAGGGCCTCCCTAGCGAGCCTCGCAGTCCTTACCGCCTCATCCGCCGTATAGCATCCGGCCGTATTCGGCAGCAGCGTGTACCGCTCGGAATCGATATAGTTGAGGAGCGACTCCCCGCCCCTGTCGAGGTTGACCCTCCTCACCGCGACCGTCACCACCTCGGCGCCCGACTCCTCCAATGCCTTTACCATAACCTCATTGGTGACATACTTGCCGGTGCCCACCATGAGCCGTGACCTGAACTCCCTCTCTCCAATCCTTAATGTCTCCGACATCAAACTACCTCCGTTAGAAAATAAGGTTTAAGTTAATCGAAAAACAAGAATAACGAATCATGGATTATGAAAATTCTTCGAATTTCATTCTTCAATCATCAATTGTCGGTATTGCCCTCTACCCTCCCCCCACCATTTGTATCACCTCTACCGTGTCCCCCTCCTGCAGGACGGTGGTCCCATGGCTCCCCCTGGGAATAATCTCACGATTCAACTCCACTGCAACCCCCGCCGTTCCTATAGTGAGCCTTTCGAGGAGCCCATCGAGAGCAGTCCCCTCCTGAATCTCCATCTCCCTCCCGTTGACGACAACCCTTATCTGCTCCCTAGAAGAAGACATCCCGCCTCCCCCCTTTAATCTCGTCGAGCCTCTTCATCACCTCCCCTTTGAAGGAAGGTTCTCTGATACCCTGAAGGGCACGCTCTATGGCACGCTCCCCTCTTTCCCTTATCCCGTTCTCTCCGTGGTCGAGGAGGAACTCCTGGAGGGTGAGGATCGCATTGGCGTTGCAGAACCTTCCCATGTCGCCCCTCATGGTCCTCGCGGTAAACTCCTTTCCCGTCCGCCCAACCCGGTAGCACGAGGTGCAGACACTCGTGATAAACCCTCCATCGAGAATCGACCCCATGACCTCAGCAACCGTCCGGTGGTCACTCGTTGAAAACTGCTCAACCGTCTCCTCTCTCCCTTCCGGCGCATGACCCTCAGCAATATCGTGGGTATACCCGCCCGGGTCGGTCCTTGATCCGGCGCTCATCTGGGACGTCCCGATACCCATCACCGCATCCCTCACCTCCCTGCTCTCCCTCGTGGAGACGACGATGCCGACGGAGGGGAGGGCAAGGCGGTAGACGGCCACTATCTTCTTGAAATCCTCATCGGTGACCTCGACGGGAGGCATAACGAGACCGGCGCCCTCCGCCGGCCTCAACCGGGGAACCGATACGGTGTGCGCATGGGTGCCGTACCGTTTATAGAGGTGTCGGGAATGGGCAATGGTGGCGAGACAGTCGAAGCGGTAATCGTAGAGGCCGAGGAGCGCCCCGATTCCGACATCGTCGAAGCCTGCCTCCATCGCCCTGTCCATCACCTCCAGCCGGTAATCGTACCCCCTCTTCTTTCCGGAGGGGTGCATATACAGGTAGGTCAGTCTGTGGTAGGTCTCCTGGAATACCTGGTAGACCCCCGTTCCGGCCCCCTTTAACCGTCTCAGCTCCTCTACCCCCATGGGCGCTGCATTGACGTGGACGATCCGAATCCCCGTATTACGGTAAATCCCGTCGATGACTGCAATGAGGTGGTCGAGGGTCGAAATCTTTGGATCCTCGCCGGAGACGAGGAGTATCCGGTGAAAACCCATCCCTTCGAGGTGACATGCCTCAGCGACCGCCTCCTCGACGGTAAGTAAACGCCGCTTCGCGCTTCTGTTATCCTTCCGGAAGCCGCAGTAGAGACAGTTGTTCGTACAGTAGTTTGAGAGGTAGAGGGGGGCAAAGAGGACGATACGTCTCCCGAAGAGCTCTCTCTTGATTTCCCCCGCCTTTTCGTAGAGCCTTCTGAGGAGCCGGGGCTCCTCAATGGAGAGGAGGGCCGCCGAGTCCTCTAGGGAGAGCCCCCTGAGCATTGAGGCTCTGGAGAGTATCCTGTCAACCTGTGCCGCCGACGGCCCCTTTGTAGCAACAAGGATATCCTCTATAGCTCCCGTGTCTACAACCATTGTATTACTCCATAAAAAATCCGCCCCACAGGGGCGGCTCTCTCCGTCTCAGACCTTTTAAAGGACACCTCTTAAAAGGATGGTTGACGTAAACAGATAAGGATGAACCGCTTCCCTACGCTGGTATTATCCAGGTCAGGTCGTTAGGGTTATCCGCCTACTCCGGAACTCTCAGCCCAGACCGATTACGATATGAGCTCCCCTAGCGTTGCGGATAGGATAGCAGGTGGCGGCAGAGAAGTCAATATCTCGTTACTTTCCTCTCGTTACTTTCCGAGTGACCGCTTCAAGGAGAGGAGCCAGTTCTTCTCCAGCTCGTCGTATGAGAGATAGAGGGCCGAAAACACGGCATCCTCCAGTTCCCGCCCCCCCCCGAGCTCTTCGAGGATGTTACGTACCGCCGAGACACCAAACTCACTGACCAGATACTCTGTCGCGGAAAGGCTCAAGACGTAGGCAGCGACTGCATCTTCTTCGTTCAGACCGATAAAGGGACCCTCCAGTCTCCTGAGCGACACCCTTTCCCGCTGCTCGAGGATGTCCCGAAGTATCTCCCGGTAGAGCCCCTGCCGTTTCCCCTCTTCATACTGGGCGATACCCTCGTTCAGCCACATCGGCGCCCTCCCCTTGGAGAGCCGGTGCACCACCGCATGGGTATATTCGTGGAAGAGGACCTCCTCCAGGAGATCTGTTTTCTCCGTAATCCCCCCCGCAGGGATCTTTATGGCGCCGTCATAGATGGCCCCGGCCCACGAGGGGCTTCTCGTTATGTCCCTGAACCGCTCCCGTGAGTAGAGGAACGCCTCCACCTTCTCATCGAGGTGGTAGTCAAAATCAGCACCTACGCTGATATAGGCCTCCTCCAGGAGGATGGCGATGATGTGTCCCGCAACGGCGTTTTCACCCCCTCTGTACCGTATGATGAAGTGGTTCGCCTCGTTCTCGCTCAGATCATCCCAGAGGGGATCCTCCTCCGCACAAACCGGTAACGACATACCGGGGAGGGAGGCAGCAAGAGAAAAGGTACAGACGAGATAGAGAGAGAGGTATAATCGACTAAACACTCTACCGACCCCCCTCCTCTTCGGCCGGCGGGGTGAGGTTTATCCTCACCACCTCACCCTCCTCTCCGAGCTTGCCGAGGGGCTTGCCGTTAAAGGTGCCCTCCACACCACCAGCATTCCCGATAAGGAGTGAAAAGCCCTTATTCGCCTTCCATGATACCGTCTCACCCTCCCTGAGTGAAACCTCAAGTGGGGGGTCATCGTCAATCTCAACCCTCATCCAGGTCTGTTGCTGGGCCCTCATCCGGAGGGTCAATCCATTTGACGGAGCGGATGACCCGCCCCTGCCGCCCAGGCGGAGGGATTGAGAAGGGCGTCCCTTTTTCCCCTGTCCGGGAGACTCTCCAACGGCTGTCGGTGCAGGGTGTATCGTACCCTCATTCAAAGGAGTCGGTTGGGAACGGGGGTAAAACAGGAAGAGGGCAACGAAGAGAAGGATAAGAACGGCGAGGGGGAGTATCACCTTCACCTGAAAGTACCTGTAAGTTCCCTCTCTGCCCCGCTCTTCTGCCTTTTTCTCTTCGTCCAGGAATATGGTGAGGCCCGATGAATCCTCCGGGGGACGCTCACCCTCCCTGCCGCCCCTCTTCCTCCTGCCGCCCTTCCCGGCATCGGCCTCCTTCTCACGCAGGTAGGCATCATAACGGAGGACCGCATCGTCACCGTCAATACCGATGCATTTGCTGAACGAACGGATAAAGCCCTTTACAAAGGGGTAGGCGGGGAGGGCATCGAAGTCGTTTGCCTCAAGCGCCCTAAGGGCCTTAAGGGAGACCTTCGTCTCCCTAGAGACATCCTCCAAGCTGATCTCCCTGATCTCCCGCTCCCTCTTGAGGTAGTCACCCGGTCCTTCCATATGCTCACCTACCTTATGCTCCTCTCCGAGCAAAAGAGAATCACCATGAGAATCGGCGCGTTATGTCGCCCCACACCCTCCACCACCGCCGCACATCTCACATAATCGAGCGCACTGAAATAAATCCAAGAAAGGGGGAGAGGCTACTTCAAAAGATCGATATAGCCCCGTGATGACCTCGCCAACTCCCCCTCCGGTGCAAGCCGTATCACCTCACTGAAAGCCCTCTTTGCCTGCTCCGGCTCCTTCAGCTTGAGGTAGATGAGACCGAGGTTGTAGAGGCCATCGATATGGTTCGGAATAAACCGGATGAGTGTGGAGAGGGCCTTTTTTGCATCACCGTATCGATCGGTTCTTATGTATGCCAGACCGAGGTTATAGTAGGCAAGGGCATAGTTTTCATTTGCTTTTACCGCCCTTTCAAAGTCTTCGACCGCCTTCTTGTACTCCGCTTTCTCATAATAAGCCCGGCCCCGGTTGAGATAGGCAAGTTCAGGGGCTTTATAAAATATATTCGCGAGGGCCTCATCCGCCTCACTGATGGCATCATCCCATCTCCCCTCCTGAAGATATACGGCACTCAGGTTGGTATGGGCGTCTGAAAAATCGCTTTTGAGTTCTATCGCCCTCTTGAAGTGTCCTATCGCATCGTGATTCATCTCCCTTGCAAAATAGGCGAGTCCCAGGGCATTGTGATAGGTGGCGTCTTCCGGATACTTTTCTACGGCTGTTGTCAACTCTTTGAGGGCCTCCGGAATATCTCCCGCATTGAGATGGACAACCCCTAGTCCGTAATGAACCGAAGCCTCCTCTTTCAGCTGTGTCTTCGACGGCCCGCATGAGGAGAGACCGACAAGGAGGAAAAGCAGTAGAACCGGTACGTATCTCATAATATTCATCAGATCCCTGTAGGAGGGTTGGCAACAGCTCCCCGCCCCTATCAGAAGGGGAGGCTCGACAGGCTCTCAAAGTGTGTCAGCCGCTTAAACTCACCGTACCTCTCTTTGATATCCTCGTTTGAGAGATTCTTGAGCCTGTCGAGACTGAAGTCCTCTACATTGAAGGATGCCATAACACTCCCGAGAACGATTGCCTGACGGATGCCGTCTTCATTGAGGTTTTCCGTATTCGCAAGATACCCCATAAACCCTCCCGCGAAGGTGTCCCCGGCCCCCGTTGGATCGAAGATATCCTCCAGCGGGTAGGCAGGGGCGGAGAAGATGGAATTACCGCTAAACATCAGCGCACCGTACTCTCCCCTCATCACAATCAGCGTCTTCGGCCCGTAATCGAGTATCTTCCGTGACGCCTTGATGAGGTTCGGTTCGCCGGTAAATTCCCTCGCCTCTCCCTCATTGATAACGAAGATATCCGTCTTCTTGAGGAGCCTCTTCAGGGCATCCGGTTTCCCCTCAATCCAGAAGTTCATCGTATCACAGGCGACGAGCTTCGGGCTATGAACCTGCTCAACCACCTTCAATTGAAGCTCCGGGTCTATATTGGCCAGAAAGACGTACTCGGCATCCCGGTAGGAGTCCGGTATGACGGGATTGAAGCTTTCAAACACATTCAGGTGTGTTTCAAGGGTGTGGGCCTGGTTCAGGTCGTATTCGTAGCGTCCCTTCCACCTGAATGTCTTTCCGCCAACCTTCTGGAGCCCGTCGATATTGATGCCCCTCTCCTTCATGAAATCGAGGTGGCCATCGGGGAAGTCCTCGCCGACAACGGCCACGAGGTTGATATCGGCAAAGTAGCTGGCCGCCGTCGAGAAATAGGTCGCCGATCCGCCGAGCACCTCATCGGCCTTGCCAAAGGGCGTCTCCACAGAATCGAAGGCAACGGAACCGACAACGAGTATGCTCATTCATTCCTCCATAGCTTAAGGATTTCTCCTGATTTTTCCGACAGTTGTAAAGCACACCTCTTTTATCAACATAAGGTCGTATTGTCAAGAAATAACCCCCCCCGTAATGGTGTAATAATGATCGGGGACAGGGAGAAGTAGTAAAGTAAAACATAGGTAGTTGAAAATGCACTATGCAGCCCACAAAGTACTATGGAAGGTCTGATTAATTCGTGTTGATTCCATATATTTCATAATTATCTTCAGTAGTGTCCAAATGTTAACCGAATAAATTCAACTGGTTACAAGCTTGTTTA
>JBHHXU010000066.1:0-7577 GCA_046757185.1 Thermodesulfobacteriota bacterium | reverse complement strand
CACATAGATAAAGACCTGCACCACCGCCAGGAAGGGGGACCTCAGAAGAATGAAGAGGGCCGCCACCTGAAAAAAACAGATAATCAGGGAGAGGGCGCTGTGGACGGGGCTCCTGAAGGTCACGACCCCCGCCGCGGACACTACCGCTATGATGGCAAAAACGAAAAAGAATATCAGTTCCATAAAATCCCTTTTAACACCCTCTCAGGCAGGCAGGGTGCTACCACCACCGCTTCCATTTCGTCAGATTTGGTGTTACCCTTATCCCCTTCTCGTCCCTCTCGAACCTTGCCTTCACCACGACACCCCCCTCAAACTCCTCCGGAATCTCCTGGGGAGCGATAAGCTCATCCTTCTCTTTCACCGCAGCCTCGAGGGAGAAGCAGGCGAGTTCATACTTCCTCCCCATTCTAAGCGCCGTCGTCGGGCATGCGTCCTCACAGAGACCGCAGTACATGCACCGTGTGAGGTCGATCCTCCACTCCTTTGCGATACGGTCTGCTATTCCCTTACCGGTATCGTCCTCCATGGGGATGACGGTAATGCACTGTGTGGGGCATGACCGGGAACAGAGCTCACACCCGACGCAGAGCTCCCTCCCCTCCTCGTCCCTGTTGAGGGTGTGGAGTCCCCTGAAACGCTGATAGGGAACCCACTTCTCCTCATCAGGATACTTCATGGTAAAGCTCCTGGAGAGGTTCTTCTGGAGGGTGAGGGACATACCCTTGAGGAGGTCAATGAAGAGGACCTTCTTTAACAACCGGCCAAAGGGCGTATCGACATTTCTGGTCTTTATAACCATAACAGCAGTACTCCTGTAACGAGCAGGTTGACCAGGCTCACGGGAAGGAGGATCTTCCATCCCAGTGTCATCAGCTGGTCAAAGCGGTAGCGGGGGAATGTAAACCGTATCCACATATAGATGTAGATGAAGACCGCCACCTTCGCGACAAACCAGAAGACCGATGGTATCGGTAACGGTATGGGGAAGGGTGCATTCCAGCCGCCGAAGAAGAGGAGGACGGCGAGGACCGCAACGGTGACCATCGCAACATACTCTGCAAGCATAAAAAATGAGAACCTCATGGCGCTGTACTCGACGTGAAAGCCTGCGGCAAGGGTCCCCTCGTCCTCGGCGAGGTCGAAGGGTACCCTGTTGATCTCGGCGAGGGCGGCGATGAAGTAGACAGCAAACCAGACGGGACCAACGGGTAGAAAGAGGATGTTCCAGTTCAGCACGGTGCCGGCCTGGGCCTCCACGATATCGACGAGGCTCAGCGAACCGGCCATCATCACCACTCCGATACAGGCGAAACTCAGGGCAATCTCATAGCTTATCATCTGGGCCGCCGAGCGCAGACCGCCGAGGAGGGCGTACTTACTGTTCGACGCCCATCCACCAAAGATAATGCCGTAGACTCCCAGTCCGGCGATGGCGAGCACATAGAGTATCCCCACATTCATATCGGAGGCGTAGAGGGAAACCTCCTGGTTTATATACGGTATAACAACGTTCTCACCGATCGGTATGGTGACGAAGACGGCAATGGCCGGCACCAGCGATATGAGGGGTGCAACAATAAAGAGGAACCTGTCTGCTTTCTCAGGAACGATATCCTCCTTAAAGAAGAGCTTAATCGTATCGGCGAACGGTTGGAGTATCCCGTGGAACCCCACCCGATAGGGGCCGAGCCTGAGCTGTATGTGGCCCGCCACCTTTCTCTCTACCCAGGTGAGTGGTATGGGCAGTCCAAAGAGAACCATGGTAATCACCACGACCTTGATACAGATGACAAGCACCTGAAGTAATGTTGCTGTATCCGGCAAAATATCTCCTGTGAACGATGTTCTTTTTTAATAGCCTACAATCACTATTATCGATCTGCGTATTGCGTAGTGCGTATTACACAGGTTTCGTAATTCCTGATTCAGTATTTACACACGACGCATCACGCACAACAGTTCTTTCATTTCCCCTATCCCCTTTTTCTCCCCCACATGTAACTCACCATCTCAAGGTACCGCGTGTTCATACCACGGACGATGGAGTGGATGTGGAAAACGAGATTCTTGAGCACCTTGTATATCAACCGGGGATTGTCATCAACCAGTTTCTCAAAATCCTCTTTGGTAATGACATAGGTCTCGAGGTCGGTCATGGCTACCAGCGTCGCCGTCCTCGCCCTCCCGTCAAGAAAGCTCATCTCACCAAAGATATCCCCGTCCTTCATCAGCACCAGGGTAAGGAGCTCGCCATCGGGGGCGGTCTTACACGCCTTTGCCTCTCCCTTCCTTATGATATAGAGGGAGTCACCATCCTCATTCTCCCTGAAGATAACATCACCGGTCTTGAACTCCTTCTTGGTCAGAGCGCCTGCAATGACCGCCAGTTCGTTGTCATTGAGGTCATCAAAAAACGACATCACTCGCAACAGCTTCGGGTCAGTCATTCTTCCTTCTTAACTCCTTCAATCGCTATCACCCTTTTTTTAAGATTCTCACCCTGGGTATTTCCTCTCCTACCTTGAAAAACCGGTTGACCGGGAGGTTGTCGAAGTTCTCAGGGATAAAGATGACACCCTTCCGTGAACCTCTCACGACCTTGATACTTGCCGTTGTTTTGTACTCCCTCCCCTCGACCGCCACCTGATCCCCATCCCTTATTCCCAGTGGCTGTGCATCTTCCGCACTCATCTCCACGAACCCCTCGCTCAGGAGAGACACGAGTATGGCCGACTGCTGGGAGAACCTTCCGGAGTGGAGGAGGTCATTCCCCGTTATGAGCAGGAAGGGGAAGTCGCCAGCGCCACGCTCCACCCTCTCTCCCCCTGCCTCGTCAAACGGCGCCGCTTTCATTGCATAGCCGGCATCCTTCACCAGAGCCCCGTCTCCATTGAGGTTATTGTCGTCGATCCCTTCGTACATGGGGGATACCTTGCCTATCTCCTCAAAGATTTCGTGACTGCTCCGGTAGCGGAAGATGGGGTCCAGGGTCCTGCCGATGTCGGCAATGACCTGCCAGTCCGGCCGCGCCTCTCCGGGGGGATCAATCAGTTTATTGATCCGCTGAACCCTCCCCTCCTGGTTCGTAAAGGTGCCGTCCTTTTCGGCGAAGCTTGCGCCGGGAAGGACGACATCGGCCATTAGTGCCGTTTCGGTCACGAAGAGATCCTGCACAACGAGGAAACCGACCTTTTCGAGGGCCGCCCTCGCATACTTCTTGTCAGGAAAGAGGGAGAGAATATCCTCGCCCACCACATAGAGTGCGTCAATATTACCATTCGATGCGGCCTCCATCATTTTGCCGCACCCCATACCGGCGCCGGGAATATTCTGCCCGATCTTTGATGCGACAGCTTTCCGTCCCTCATCATCCCGTGCCGACCGGTAGCCCGGCAAAAGCGACGGGGCAACCCCCATATCCCACGCGCCCCGCTGGTTACACCTGTCGAGGAGCGGCAGGAGTTTAATCTCCCTGCCCGACGCCTCGATGAGGCCGGTCAGGAGGGTGAGGTACTCCATACGGGAACCAAACCGCAAGAGGTCCGTCCCGATCATGAGAGAGACGGTCCTCCCCGTAATGAGTGTTTGGGCGGCACTCTTTATCTCATCTTCAGAGAGGCCCGTTGAGTCGGAGAGGGCCTTCCACGACAGGTCATCGGTCGCTTTCCGGCACCGCTCCACCCGCTCATCGCCACCGGGAAGCTTTACGGATTCCTCCTCATCCTCACACAACGCCTTTGCGAGCGCTATAAAGAGCCCCTCCTCGCCGCCGGGGACGGTTCTGAGTGTCACCGCAGCCGAGCTGTCGAGCTTCAGACGACGCGGAGAGGAGATAACGATGGTAATCCTCTTCTCATTGGAGAGGCGCCTTATAATGTAGTCGGTAACAGGGGTTTCATTGGAAATGGCCGAGCCCACGATGAGGATCGAGTCGGCACCCGCCGCCTCAAGGATTGACGTCCCTCCGCCGGAGAGATGCATCGCCGCGGCAAAACGCTCAACGGTCCCCTCCCTCCACCGGGAGTCGGAGTCGATATTCCCGCTCCTGAGGACAGACCGCATGAGCTTCTGGAAGAGATAGAGCTCTTCATTGGTGAGCCTCCCGGAGGCTATGCCGCCGACCCTCGTGCCGTCCACCCCCTTGAGCCTGTCCTCGATGTGTGACAGGGCCTCGTCCCATGTAGCCTCCCGAAACCTCCCCTCCTCCTTGATGAGAGGGGTAGTCAACCTGTTCGGGTGGTTGACGAAATCAAAACCGAACCGCCCACGGGCACAGAGGGTCTCGTTGTTTACACCCGTCTCGGCATTTGAGACAACCCGTAGGACCTCACCCTCCCTGGCCTGTACCGTCATCTGACACCCCGTCCCGCAGTAGGAGCAGACCGTCTCCGCCCCCGTAAGGTCCCACGGACGCGATTTGTACCGGTAGGGGAGCCGCATGAAACAGCCGACAGGACACACCTCTATACAGTTCCCGCAATGGTCACAGTCGAGCGGTCCCTTTACGAAGCTTGTCTCCTCCTGATGGACTCCCCTCCCGACAGCCCCCAGCGCGTTAACCCCGACAATCTCTCTGCATACCCTGACGCACCTCATGCACTGGACACACCGGTTCGAGTTCTTGACAATCACCGGGCTCAGGATGTAGTCCTTCTCATGGAACCGGTTCCTCATCTCAGTAATCCGCCCCTCCCTCGGTCCGTGGCGGTGAACCATATCCTGCAACTCACACTCCCCCCCCTTGTCGCAAACGGGGCAGTCGAGAGCGTGGTTTGAGAGGAGAAACTCGAGCATTGCCGCCCTCGCCGACAGGACGTTCGGCGACTCGGTGTTGACCACCATATCCTGCATCACCGGGGTGACGCAGGAGGGCTGGAGCTTTCTCTGCCCCTCAATCTCAACGAGACACATCCTGCACGAACCTATGGGCGAGAGCCTCTTATAGTAGCAGAAGGTCGGAATATCGTAGCCGAGCCGACGGGCCGCATCAAGGATGAGGGTCCCATCCTCTACGGTTACCTCTTTTCCATTTATCGTTAAGGTAGCCATAACATCACCCTACTGTTGGACCATACATTTTTTATTCCTGACGTGGTAATCAAACTCCTCTCTGAAGTGCTTCAACGCCCCGCGAAGGGCCATGACCGCGCCGTCTCCGAGGGGGCAGAAGGTCCTCCCGAATATATTGTTACAGATCCCCTCGAGGAGCTCAACGTCGCCCTCCTGCCCCTCCCCGTACTCGATCCTCTTCAGGACCTTTGTCATCCAGGGGGTCCCTTCCCTGCACGGTGTGCACTTGCCGCACGACTCGTGGCTGAAAAACCTGTTGATGATATAGGCAGTCTTTACCATGCAGGTCGTGTCATCCATGACGATGACGGCCCCCGACCCGAGCATGCTCCCCTTCTCCGCGAGGGAGTTGAAATCCATGGGGGTATCAAGGTCTTCTTCAATCAGCATGGGCGCAGTGACGCCGCCGGGGATGACGGCCTTGAACTGCCTTCCCCCCTTCATCCCCCCGGCGTGGTCAAAGATCAGATCCCTTATAGTCGTACCCATGGGGAGTTCGTAAACACCGGGCTTGTTGATATGGCCGCTAATACAGAAGAGCTTTGTGCCGGGGCTCTTCTCGGGACCGATAGAGGCAAACCACTTGGGGCCCTTTGTCACAATCGCCGGAATGCAGGCGAGAGTCTCGACATTATTGATAACCGTCGGTTTCTGGTAGAGACCCTTAATCGCCGGGAAGGGGGGCTTGCTCCTCGGCTGTCCCCGGAACCCCTCGTTCGATTCGAGGAGGGCTGTCTCCTCTCCGCAGATATAGGCGCCAAACCCCCGGTGGACGTAGATATCGAGGTTGAAGTCGGTGCCGAGGATCTTCTTTCCGAGGTACCCCTTCGCCTTCGCCTCCTCAATGGCCGCCTCCAGCCGCCGCGCGCTAAACTCGAACTCACCCCTGATGTAAATATACGCCCTGTTCGCACCGATGGCATGGCAGGTAATGGCCATCCCTTCGAGGAGGAGGTGAGGGTCCTTTTCCAGTATCTCCCGGTCTTTGAACGTTCCCGGCTCCCCCTCATCAGCATTGCAACAGAGGTACTTCTGGAGGGTCGGGTCCTTCGGAATAAAGGACCACTTAAGGCCGGCGGAAAAACCGGCGCCGCCCCGTCCACGGAGTCCCGAGTCTTTCACCATCTGTATGAGGGTGTCGCCGGAAAACTTCAGCGCCTCCGGGAGCGCCTGGTACCCCCCGCTGCTGAGGTAGGCCCCTATCGTATGGGAATCGGGGGTATCGACATTCTTGAGCAGTATCTTTTCAAACATAGTGTTTGCTTCGAGTTCTCCGGCCCCTCGCCTTCCGGGAGGTTGGTCTTCTACTCCAATCCGCTGAGGATCTCTTCAACCCTCTCCTCCGTCAGGTCCTCATGGTAGTCCAGGTTCACCATCATCATCGGCGCCGTCCCGCATGAACCGAGACACTCCACCGTCGAGAGGGTGAACTTCTTATCCGGCGTCGTCTCCCCTACCTTGATGTTGAGCATCTTCTCGATGTAACTAACGATGTTCTCGGCGCCCAGAAGGGCGCACGAGAGGTTGGCACAGACCTGTATGTGGTACCTGCCCACCGGTTTCAGGTTGTACATGGAGTAGAAGGCGGCCACCTCATGCACCTGGACCGGCTGTATCTCGAGGATATCGGCGATCTCGCGCATCGTCTCCCTTGTAAGGTAGTTCTCCGGGTTATCCTGCTGGGCAAAACGCAATGCCGACATACAGGCAGACTGCTTGTTCGGGTAGCAGGTCATTGCCTGCCGTATCTTTTCAATGGTCTTCTCTTCAAGCATTACGGTAACTCTTCAACAGTGATACTCATCTGCCGGCTACTTGTCGGCCTCTCCAAAGACAGGGTCGAGGCTGGAAACGATAGCGATAACGTCCGCCAGATACTCATCCCTGCACATGTGGTCAACACTCTGGAGGTTCACAAAGGAGGGGGCCCGTATCTTGAGCCTGAACGGCTTCTCCGAGCCGTCACTCTTGATATAGAATCCAAGCTCCCCCTTGGGCGACTCGATAGAGCTGTAGACCTCGCCTTCCGGGACCTTGAAGCTGTGTGATACATACTTGAAGTGGTGTATGAGTGCCTCCATATCCTTGTAGACATTCCCCTTCTTGGGTGGGACGATCTCCGGCATATCGACATTGAAAGGGCCGGCAGGGATATCTTTCAATGCCTGCTTGATTATCCTCGCCGCCTGCCTCATCTCCTCCATACGAACCATGTACCGGTCAAAGCAGTCCCCAGTCTCACCCGTCGGGATATCGAAATCAAGCCTGTCGTAGACGAGGTACGGCTCGTCCTTCCTGATATCCCACTTGACCCCGCTCCCCCTGAGGGAGGGCCCGCTCAGGCCGAGGTTTATGGCATCCTCCGCGGAGATGACGCCGACCCCCTTGTTCCTCTGGAGCCACACCCTGTTCTCATTCAGGAGCTGTTCATAGTCGGCAATCCTCTTGGGCAGGAGGTCGGCAAACTCGTTACACTTATCCTTGAAGCTCGGCTGGAGGTCGAA
>JBHHXU010000065.1:0-7595 GCA_046757185.1 Thermodesulfobacteriota bacterium | reverse complement strand
GCTCTCCACACGCCTGTCGGGCTTCTTGGACGGTGTATGGAGCACCTCGATGATGCTCCTCTCCTTGAGGTTCTTCGTCGATACGATGATCCCCCCCCAGATAATCTTCCGGTCACGGTAGGCATCGGGTTCTCTCTGTACCATGGCAGGGGTAATGGTGGCATCCGCGTCCCTCCGCGCCTCCCTGGAAACGACGGCGGCACAGCCGAACAGGAAGAGGGCGACAGTGATAAGGATAAGGCCCTTCATGGCTACATATTATAATCAATCCTTCGGGGTGGTCAATGACTAATATGAGAGACTATGTTCAGCTTGAGAATGAGAGGCTTGCCCCGTACGCAATGAAGAGTTGTGATACGAGGGGGCGACGTTACAACGAAACGGAACACCCCTTCCGTTCACCCTTCCAGAGGGACCGGGACAGGATCATCCACTGTCACGCCTTCAGGAGGCTCGAGTATAAGACACAGGTCTTTGTCTATCACGAGGGTGACCACTACAGGACTCGTCTCACCCACTCTATCGAGGTGGCACAGATATCCCGTACCATTGCGAGGGCCCTCGGCCTCAATGAGGACCTCGCCGAGGGAATAGCGCTTGCTCACGACCTCGGTCATCCACCCTTCGGTCATACCGGCGAGGAGATACTGAACCACATGATGGAGGGTCACGGTGGCTTTGAGCACAACCTCCACTCGTTGAGGATTGTTGAACATATTGAGCGACGGTACCCCCACTTCAGGGGACTGAACCTGACCTGGGAGATGAGGGAGGGGATAGCGAAGCACTATTCAGAACACGACAGGCCCGATATTCTGGAAGAGTACTTTCCGGAGAAGGCAACCTGTCTTGAGGCCCAGATAGTCGATGTGGCCGACGAGATCGCCTACAACAACCACGATATCGATGACGGGATAGCTTCCGACATGCTTGAGCTGAATGACCTGAAGGGGGTGAGGCTGTGGCAGGAAAATTTTGAAGTGCAGCAGCGGGCCTACCCTGACAACCATTTCAAGGTCCACAAGGCGCAGACTATCATCACCATCATCAATCAGCAGGTTACCGATATTGTTGGTGAGGTGTTAAGGAGGGTCGAAGAGGAGGGGGTAAAAAGTGCAGAGGATGTCCGGGACATCGGTCACACCATTGCCTGTTTTAGTGAGGAGATGGGGGAGAAGAACAATGAGCTCAAGAGGCTCCTGAAGGAGAAGCTCTACAACCACCACCGGGTCATCAGGATGGCGGACAAGGCGCGGCGGATACTGCGAAACCTCTTTGCCGTCTACTCCAGGGAGCCACGCCTCCTTCCTCCCCACGTCTACGCTTTCTTAGAGCAGACAGGGAAGGAGCGGCTTATCTGCGACTATATCGCCGGTATGACCGACCGGTTTGCCCTGGAGGAGTACAAGAGGCTCTTCGACCCCTACGAGCGGGTCTAGCCGCTCGTTTTCAGCAACACCGGTGAGTGTAACCGGTCTGCGTACCTTTGTCCTTCCTCCCGCAAAGGCAATGGACTAGAGGGGGCACGTATACTGGAGGATGTCGAATGCCTTGTGCATCTCTTCATGACTGCCGAGGAGGACAAGCACATCCCCGGCCTTTATAGTGAAATCGGCAGGAGGGTTCGTCCGGGCCTTCCCCTTCCTTACGACAGCTATGATGGTAGCGCCGCTCATCTTTCTCAGATCCAGCTTCTCGAAAGTCATTCCTGCTATTGCTGAATCCTCTTCAACATAGAATGTGTCTGTTACGCTTGCAACCAATATGGAAGTGAGCTCGGCGACCTTCTCCCTCGCGATGGACGGGTGCCTGAACATGGCGTACCCCTCGTGCCTGATAATATCGATCTGGTTCTGTATGATATTGGCCGGTATCCTGTAGTCGTGGAGCACCCTGGAGAATATCTCCACCGATGTCTCAAACTCCTCGGGGATTACCTGGGTGGCGCCGAGTTTGTACAACTCCTCGACCTCATTGAGGTAGCGGGTCCTCACCAGGATCGACGCCTTTTCGTTTATCTCCTTCGTTGCCATTACCCCCCTCCGTGTCGCTATGGGGTCCGGTATGGTAAAGACCACCATCCGGGCCTTTTCAACACCGATGCCCCTTAAGATATCAGGGTAGTTACAATCTCCATAGACGATCTTGTGTCCGTCCTTCTTTGCCCTTCGAACCTCATCAGCATTCATATCGAGTATGATGTAGTTGATCCCCGTCTCCTTCAGGACCCGTGCGAGGTTTTGTCCGTTGAGGCCGTATCCTACGATGATCACGTGGTTTGCCATGGTTGTCTTCTTCTGGACATGGGGGGGCGCCCCCCTGATCTTGAGAAGTTTCCCGATATGAAAGGCGATGGCTGACGATTTCTCAAAGAGGAAGGGGGTCATCGCCATGGTCAGGATAGATGCGGCGAGGAGCGCCTGATAGTAGGATGGAGCCAAAAGACCGTAACCGCTCCCCATCTTCATGAGGACAAAAGAGAACTCCCCTATCTGTGCGAGGCTTACACCCACCATGATGCTGAGTCGCAGGGGGTAGCGCAATATCCGCCCCACACCGACTATGATTAATGTCTTTACGAGAAAGATAGCAAGGGTAATACCGACAAGCGACGGTATATGGTTTACAAAATAGTGTAACTCGAGGAGCATCCCTATGGAAATGAAGAAGAGGCTCCGGAAGGTGTCCCTGAAGGGCATTATCTCCGCCACAATCTGGTGGCTGTACTCCGATTCTGATATCACGATCCCCGCTATGAATGCGCCGAGGGCGAGGGAGAGACCGACAAGCGAGGTCAGCCACGCCGTCCCCATACAGAGGAGGAGGACCGTCAGGATGAATATCTCCCTGCTCCTGAGCCTCACAATCTGATAGAGGAGCTTTGGAACGAGGTACGAGGCTGACACGACGATAACAACAACGGCGATGACGGCTATGAGGAGGCTCCTCGCTATCGATAGGAGGGAGGCATCCGTAGATCCTCCGGTCCCCTGGAGGCCCAGGACCATGAGAACAATACAGATATCCTGAAAGAGGAGCATTCCGACCGAGATGTTTCCGTAGGATGAACTTACCTCGCCCTTGTCAACGAGGAGCTTGAGCACGATGGCCGATGAACTGAGAGATATGATAGAGCCGATGAGCAGTGCGACAGGGAAGGGCTGACCGAGGAAGCTCTCTATGGCCAGGACGAATGCGACCGTAATTCCAACCTGGAGTCCGCCCCCGAGGAGGGCCTCTCTCTTAATCTTCACGAGTTTGGCGATGGAGAATTCAAGACCGATGGTAAAGAGGAGGAGGACAACGCCGATCTCCGCCAGGACCTCAATAGAGTGATGGTCGGTGATGATGCCGAACCCGAAGGGGCCGATGACAACACCGGTGATGAGAAAACCGACGATGGTGGGGAGCCCCAGCTTGTGGAAGAAGAAGGTGATCGGGACGGCTACCACCATGAGTATGATGAGGTCTTTCAGTAAAGGTATGTTTTCCACCGTCGCCTACTCTTTCCTCCGCAGTATAAGTTTATCAATTTCAACCACAATAACAATACTAAAGGTAACAATACCAATCTCAATCCACTCCCCGATGGTGAGGGGGACGGTCCTGAAGATGTACTGCAGTGCCGGCACATAGAGGACCGCCAGCTGGGCGAAGAAGGCGGCGATGACGGAGAAGAAGAGGAAGGGATTGCTCACCGGCGACATGGCAAAGACGGATTCCCTCTCGGAGCGGCAGTTGAACGCCTGGTAGAACTGGAAGAAGACCATGGTGGTGAGGGCGATGGTCCTGGCCCTCTCGAGGGGGACACCATTGTTGAGGGCGTGGAGGAAGGTGTAGAGAGTGCCCGCGGCAAGTACCAGCCCCATCAGGATTGTCCTGTTGATGATGAGCCCTGAGAATATCCCCTCACGGGGGTTCCGTGGCGGCCTCTTGAGGATCCCCTTCTCCCCCGGCTCAAAGGCGAGGGCGACATCCTGGAGTCCGTTCGTTACGAGGTTGAGCCAGAGGATCTGGGCGGCAATGTACGGTATAGGAAACCCGAGGGCTATGGCCCCCGTGATGGCTATCAGCTCACCGAAGCCGCACGATATGAGAAAGAGGACCACCTTGCGGATGTTGTCATAGACCACCCTCCCCTCTTCGACGGCGGCGAAGATGCTTGAGAAGTTGTCGTCCGTCAGAACAGTATCCGATGCCTCCTTTGCCACATCGGTCCCCGTCCTCCCCATGGCTATGCCGATATTGGCCGCCTTGAGTGCCGGGGCATCGTTGACGCCGTCGCCGGTAACGGCTACCACCTCGCCGTGTTTCAGCAGCTGCTGGGTGATGCGCAGTTTATGTTCTGGTGAAACCCTCGCATAGACGGCGACCTCCCGGACCCGATTGAAGAGCTCCTCATCGCTCAGCCCCTCAAGCTCCTTCCCCGTTATCACCTCTGCCTCCTTCCCCTCGACTATCCTCAGAGAATGCGCTATAGCCTTTGCCGTTACCGGGTGGTCCCCTGTAATCATGACGACCCGTATGCCGGCCCTCCTGCACCCCTCAATCGCCTCCAGCGCCTCGGGCCGGTACGGGTCTATCATACCCTGAAGCCCCGCCCATGTGAGCGGTCCCTCGATATCCCTGTGTGAGAGGTCGGTTAGACCCTCAGGCGCTTCCTTATAGGCGAGAGCGAGCACCCTCATTCCCTCGTTCGCAAAACGGTGCGCCGTATCGAGGATGTCTCGCGTCCTGAACTCGTCTTTAGTCAGGCAGTCTGAGCACATGTCCAGCACCTTCTCAGGCGCCCCCTTGATGAAGATAATTCCCTTCCCGCCGTGCCGGTGGAGGGTTGCCATATACCCCCTTTCCGACTCGAAGGGGATAATCCCCTCCTGGGGATACCGCTCCTTCTCCTCTTCGGGGTTGAGTCCCGCCTTCAGTGCGGAGACGATGAGGGCCCCCTCCGTCGGGTCGCCGTCAACCTTGTAGAGCCCCTCCTCCTCATAGATATTCGACTCGTTGCAGAGCATTCCTATCCTGAGGACCGTCATGAGGCTCTTTGCCCTCTTTACATCGACATGTCCCCCCTCCGCGAATATCTCACCATCCGGTTCATAACCGCTTCCGGTAACCTCATAGACGAATTCTCCGTCGTAGATAAACCTGACGGTCATCTCGTTCTTGGTGAGGGTGCCGGTCTTGTCCGAGCCTATGACCGTTGTGCTGCCGAGGGTCTCGACGGCGGTGAGCTTCCTGATGATGGCGTTCCTCCGCGCCATCCGATTGACCCCGATGGCCATGGCGATGGTGACGGCGACGGGGAGCCCCTCGGGGATGGCTGAGATGGCGGTGGCCACGGCAACCATGAACATCTCTGACGGCTCCTTCCCGATCATGATGCCGATGAAGAACATGAGAACGGTGAAAACGGAGACGACGATCGCGATAAACCGCGCAAACCCCTCGAGCCTTACCTGGAGGGGTGACTTTGCAACCTCAACCTCCTTGACCTCCTTTGCGATCTGGCCGAGGAGTGTCTTGACCCCGGTCTCGACGACCACACCCTTTGCCCTCCCGGTGACCACCGCCGTTCCCATGAAGGCCATATTCCTCTGATCGCCGGGGGTGAGGTTCTTCTCTTTCAAAAGGTTTGTATTCTTCTCAGCGGGGAGGGACTCGCCGGTGAGCATCGCTTCGTCCACCTTCAGCTCGATTGTCTTGATGAGCCGTGTGTCGGCGGGCACCTTTACCCCCGAGGCCAGGAGGACAATGTCGCCCGGGACAAGCTCTTCACTCTTGATCTCATGCTCCTTGCCGTCACGGAGCACCCTCGCCGTGGGGACAACCATCTTCTTGAGCGCCCGCACGCTCTCTTCGGCCTTGAACTCCTGGATATAGCCGATGACGGCGTTGAGAATGACAACGGCGAGGATGACGCCGGTATCGATGTATTCGTGGAGAAAGACGGTGACGACGGAGGCGATGAGGAGGATGTAGATGAGGGGGCTCGTGAATTGATGGATGAGGATCCGTATCCTGCTGATCTTTTCTTCTTCTATGAGCTGGTTCGGTCCGTACTGTTGTAAACGTTGTAATGCCTCATCCTCTGACAATCCCTCATCGTGGGTTTTGAGTTGTTTGACAACCTCTCTTGCATCGAGTTGATACCAGTTCATTTAAACCTCGTGATCCGGCTTACGCGGCGCCACTAACATGGGCTCAATCGGCATACTGCATGGAAGGGGCAGCTATCAGTGTTGCTGTATGAACTATCATTATCAGGGAATGCTTTTTATAGATACGTCTTTCATCTCCTCGATCTCACTTTCCAGCCTCTTGACCTCTCCCTCAATCTCTTTGACGCTCTCGATGAGGCTCATAATCACGGGGGAGGAGAGAGGGTTCTCCGAGGGGGCGGCGGCCATATCATAGACCTTGCCGCCGATCTCCGTCATATATTTTTCCGCCCTCCTCTGAAGGGTGTAGACCTGATACTTGAGCTTGCCCGTTTTGGCCACCCCCTTTGTCTTCTCCTCCGCGGCCTTCGCCCCCTCTCTGACAATGAGCCATCCGTCATCGGCTGCCTTTTTCAGGCCAGTACTGACCTTCTCCAGGAAACTCATGCCCTCCTCCTTCCTCTTGTGTAAACCGATTAGTTTAGAATTGAATGTGTTCCTTTGCTCTGTTATAAAGTGTCCGGTAGGGTATAATGGTGATACCTGAAAAGTATACACCATTGGCGGGTTGTTTTCAAAATCGTAATAGGCTTCTCCGGGAGCCGGAAGATTTATCTTTGTAACGGTATCATGTAATGACGGTATCCTCTGCTCTACTCCCTTCGCCCCTCGGGGCGCTCATTATTGCCGCGACCCGTGACGGGGTGTGCGGCATTACCTTTGAGGATGATGAAGGGCGGTTTGCAGGGAAGGCAGAGTGGCGGGGGAGGCAAAAGGGGGTCACTCTCACGTATCTTGATGTCTCCGGCCTTTCCCCCCTTTCCGAGGAGCAGAGGGTGCTCAAGGAGGCGGCAGGCGCCCTCAAGGGGTACTTCAGCGGGAGTCCTGAGCCCTTCACGCTCCCCCTTGTCCCCTCCAGCACCCCCTTTCAGCGATCGGTATGGTCTCTCATCATGACCATCCCCTACGGTGAGACGAGGAGCTACAGGTGGGTTGCGGAGCGGCTGGGGATGAGGGGAGGAGCGAGGGCGGTGGGTGGAGCGTGTGGGAGCAACCCCATCCCCATCATTATTCCGTGCCACAGGGTGATCGCCTCCGACGGCGCCATCGGAGGGTACAGCGGCGGGGGGAGAGGGGAGGGGATATCGATAAAGAGGAGGCTTCTCGCTCTGGAGGGGGTTACGGTGTAATCCCTTAATCCTATGAAATTACGCTGAATAGTTACAATTTAATAACATAAAAACACCCACCGGCCAATAAGACCGGGGGGCGTCTTTTTTTCAAACCAAGAGCCAGGAGCTACAAGTAATGAGACAGGATTAACAGGAACTTTTTATTTATCCTGTCCCTCCTGTCTAACTTTAGCCTTTAGCTTTCTCCTTTTCACTGAATAAAACCTTGGTTTCTCGCCGGGGCGCTCTGTCCCACGCAGAG
>JBHHXU010000064.1:0-7614 GCA_046757185.1 Thermodesulfobacteriota bacterium | reverse complement strand
CTTGGTACAGGGAGCATGGGCCTCTTTCCCAAGGAGAACCCCGTCAAGGTTTCCATCGCCGCGTGGGCATGGGGTGCCTATCTGGGTGAGGAGGGGCTGGAGAACGGCATACGGGCCAAGGTCTCCTCCTTTACGAGACACCATGTCAATGTGGGAATGACGAAGTCCAAAGTGGTCGGCAATTACGTCAACTCCATTCTGGCAAAACGGGAGGTCATAAAGTCCGGCTATGATGAGGCCATAATGCTCGATACGGAGGGGTACGTCTCGGAGGGAAGCGGCGCCAATATCTTCATGGTCAAAAACGGCCTCCTGAAGACAACCCCCCTTACCTCGATACTCCAGGGGATAACAAGGGATTCGGTCATACAGATTGCACGGGATAAGGGGATCGACGTGGTGGAGGAACGGTTCTCCCGCGATGAGCTCTACATAGCCGACGAGGCCTTCTTTACCGGCACCGCAGCGGAGGTGACACCGATTAAGGAGGTTGATGACAGGATCATCGGTAATGGGAAACCGGGACCGGTGACGAAGAGTCTCCAGGATGGATTCTTCAATATCGTCAAGGGGGAAAATACGTCCTACAGAGAGTGGCTCGACTACGGGGAGTAGTCGGAAAAATAGAGTCGGTGCTCCCCCTCCTCACACGAACACCCTTTATTGGTACAACGCTTCACAACGGAAAAGCATCAGATAAAAGATCACGGAGAAAGCACCGATAACTAATGAATGGGTGCTGCACACACGGCAATGTTATGAGAAATCCAGGAGTTTGGAGATAGCAAAGATACTCATCATCGATGACGAAGAGAGTATACGAGAGACACTCCGTGAACTCCTGGAGGAGGCCGGATACGAGGCAATAGTTGCCCCCATGGTGAAGCGGGGTGCAACCTCTTTCGTGAGCGCCACGCAGACCTCCTCGTCACCGACATCTTTATGCCCGATAGGGAGGGGCTCTCAACTATTAAGGAGCTCCGTCGCGATTTCCCTTCGGTAAAAATAATTGCCATTTCCGGGAACGGCAGAGTGGGCGTGGGAAGAGAGGCAACCATGGATTTCCTCACTATCGCCGGGGCGTTCGAAGCAGACTGCACCTTTGTCAAACCCTTCCACCTGAACGATATCCTCATCACGGTCGATGAATTGCTCGGGGCGAGGGGCGAAC
The DNA here is from genome assembly GCA_046757185.1 of Thermodesulfobacteriota bacterium. Classification (GTDB taxonomy): domain Bacteria; phylum Desulfobacterota; class GWC2-55-46; order S146-70; family JAUXIU01; genus JBHHTR01. Next base: position 6,443 of record JBHHXU010000064.1, on the reverse strand, counting down.
AGGGTGGGGAGTGATGAGAACACACCTCCATCAGGATGAATAGAGCAGGATAAGGTGCTTGAAGATATAGGTGGATTGGGCAAGACTCTTATCATCATCGGTCTTATCCTGGTTATTGCCGGGATTCTGATAACTCTCGGGCCCAGGATATCGTGGCTCGGCAGACTGCCAGGTGACATTTATGTAAAGAGGGAAAACGTTTCTTTCTACTTCCCCGTCACCACTTCCATCATCGTAAGCATCATCCTGACTGTTATCATCTACCTCATTAGCCGCAGGTAATACCCCCTTGTCAAGGGGTGCAGGTATGTGATAAGAATAATAACTATTAATGCAAAGGAACGTATCGGATTGTATGATGCAGTGTGACCGGTGGGCACGGGCGATGTCTCTCGAGAGCATCACGGAGATGGCGATGGGAAGCAGATAAGAACCGGAGGTACCTCCTACGATGTTTCATCATGCAGGTACGATATCCCTATCGAACACCACTCCGTTGCCTGCTAAGATCGATGCCAACGCGGGAATAGTCCGGGTGGAAATCACGCTGCACAAGCTGTAACCATTAATGGGTACAACCATTCAGAAGAGGAGGGGGCTCAAGCAGGAGATTGTCGGTATTCTTCTCCTCGCCCTCTCCCTTTTCAGCGCCATAAGTCTCATCTCATACTACCTCACCACCAGGGGGCGAGCCGCCAACTGGGGAGGGGTGGTGGGGGACTACCTCTCTGAGGTCCTCTTCTTCATTATCGGTCTTACCTCCTATACCATTCCCTTCGTCATCCTCATACTCGCCATAGAGTTCCTCCTCAAGAAAGAGGTCTCCTCGTGGCTGAAGAGGGCCGTCAGTCTCGTTATCTATCTCCTCTCCCTCTCGGCCCTCCTGAGCCTTACCATAGGTGAGGACCGGGTCGCCGGAGGGGTAATCGGGCAGCATATCAGCTTCTACCTCTCCTTCTACCTCGGCGCTACCGGATCATTTATCTCACTCAGCGCACTCTTCATCATCTCCGTTGTCGTAGCTACAGGCTTTTCACTTCTCGACTTCTTTTCCGCCCTCATCACCGGTGCCGGATGGGTATTCAAGAGTACCGTCGCGCTCATCAGTAAAAATAGGGAGAAGAAGGAGAGGACAAGAGCGGCGGGGGTAAAGAAGACACACACAGCACCCACCATTGTCACTCCGCCCACTGTAAAAAAGGGAACAAAACCTCCAAAGGAGGTTCAGGAGGAGTTCGAGTTCCTCGAGCCCACCGGCAAGTTCCAGGTTCCGCCCCTCTCTCTCCTCGATCCGCTCCCAGAGAAGGCTGACCTCCTCGACAAGGAGAGTCTCATCACTGCATCGAAGATCCTTGAGAAGAAGCTCAGTGACTTCGGGGTGGATGGGAAGGTGACCGAGGTGAGACCGGGCCCCGTCGTCACCATGTACGAATTCGAACCGGCCCCCGGCATTAAGGTGGGGAGGATCATCAACCTCTCCGACGACCTCGCCCTCGCGATGAGGGCCATGTCCATCAGGATACTGGCCCCCGTGCCGGGCAAGGCGGTAGTCGGGATCGAGATCCCCAATCCTTCACGGGAAAAGATCTGTCTCAGAGAGATTCTCGAAAGCCCCGGATTCACGAAGAGCAGCTCAAAACTGAGTCTCGCATTCGGCAAAGACATCTCCGGCACATCCTTTGCGGAAGACCTCGCAAAGATGCCCCACCTTCTCGTCGCGGGGGCGACGGGGGCCGGCAAGAGCGTCTTCGTCAACGTCCTCATCCTGAGTATCCTTTACAAGACAACCCCTGAAGAGGTGAGGTTCCTCATGATCGACCCGAAGATGCTTGAACTCTCCCCCTACGAGGGGATTCCACACCTCCTTACCCCGGTCGTCACCGAGCCGAAGAGGGCCGTCGCCATCCTGAGGGGTATCGTGGTCGAGATGGGCGAGCGGTACAAACGGATGGCGGAGATGGGGGCAAAAAACATCGAGGGGTATAACCAGCTCCTCAAGGAGAGCCCCCCATCACCTGACAGTGAAGAGGAGGGACCGCGGCACCGGCGGCTCCCCTATATCGTTGTCATCATCGATGAGCTGGCAGACCTCATGATGACCGCGGGGAAGGATGTCGAGGAGTCGCTCGTGCGCCTCTCACAGATGGCGAGGGCCGCCGGCATCCACCTTATCCTTGCCACACAGAGGCCGTCCGTTGATGTCATCACGGGACTCATCAAGTCCAATTTCCCGGCGAGGATATCCTTTCAGGTGCCGTCAAGAACCGATTCGAGGACCATCCTCGATACCGGGGGGGCTGAGACACTCCTCGGCGAGGGGGATATGCTCTTCCTGCCGCCGGGATCTTCGAGGATACAGAGGATACACGGCCCCTACCTCTCGGAGACCGAGATAAAGAGGGTGACAAAATTCCTCAAACGACAGGGGAAACCGTCATACGACAAGGCCATTGCAGAGGCAAAGGCAGATGAAAGACCGAAGGATGAGGAGGAGCATGATGAAGAATTTATGCGGCGCTTCGATGAGGCGGTACAGCTCGCATCGACCCTTGAGATAATTTCGACCTCCTACCTCCAGCGCCGGTTCAGGATCGGTTACAATACGGCAGCCAGGATCATCGACAAGATGGAGGCGGAGGGTATCATCGGCCCGGCCCAGGGGAGCAGACCGCGGGAGGTGCTTTTACGGAGGAACGAGGGTTGACTCACCGCGAAGGCCTTTATCATTCCCTGCCGATGAGGAGGCTTTACCCCCTGGTGGTGGTGCTCACCCTCTGTTACCTTGTTCCCCCAACTACTCCGGCAGAGACCCTTGACACAATAGTCTCCAGGCTCCAGAAGAGGTACGAGGGGATCCGTGAACTCTCCGCAGACTTTACGCAGGAGACAATCTCAAAGGGAATGAGGGAGACTCTCACCTCCTCCGGCAGGGTCTATTTCAGGAAGCCGGGGATGATGAGGTGGGAGTATGACACCCCCGAGGGTGACCTTCTCATCAGTGACGGCACGACGATATGGCTCTTTCAGGCCGACCTCAATCAGGTCATCGAGAGCAGCGCCGACGTCACTACCACCTCGATTGCACGGAACTTTCTCGCAGGCATGGGCAGCATCCGGGAGGACTTTGACCTCTCCCTTTATGGAGTCACCGGTGAGAGGTACCGTCTTGGACTCACCCCGAAGAATTCCACCCCCTCCATTGAGCGGCTCTCTATCGATATTAACAAAGCGAGTTTTCTCGTCGTGAGAACAGTCGTTCTCGACAGGTTTGGCAACGAAACGAGGGTTGCCTTCAAAAATGTCAAGACCGGCGGGCCTCTCGATGCCTCTCTCTTCACCTTTACCCCCCCCGAGGGGGTGGTTGTGGTAAGGCCACGATGATTGTAGGTTGACGAATGTCGATTGAGAGGTTTAGTGCACCATTCCACTTTCAGAATAATCCGTGTGCTCTACATTTAATCAATGTAACCGGTTTTCACGTTTCAATGGAAACCACTTGAGGAGGTAAAAAATGCCGTCATTTGATATCGTTTCAGAGGTGGATATTCAGGAGGTTGACAACGCCGTCCACCAGGCAGCAAGGGAGATAGGGCAGCGGTACGACTTCAAGGGGAGCAAGAGTAAGATAGAGTGGGAGAAGAAGGGGGAGCTAACCGTTCTCGGTGACGACGACTACAAGCTCAGGGCGGTCATCGACATCCTCCAGAGCAAGCTTGTTAAGAGGGGTGTATCATTGAAGGCCCTCGATTACCAGTCGGTCGAGGATGCGTCGGGGGGGATGAAGAGGCAGGTCATAAGGCTCCGCCAGGGCCTCGCGAAGGAGAAGGGAAAGGAACTCGTAAAGCTCATCAAGGGGCTTAAGGTTAAGGTACAGGCCCAGATTATGGATGACCAGGTTCGTGTCTCCGGCAAGAAGAGGGACGACCTACAGGAAGTCATTCAGGAGCTAAAAGGGAAGGAGCTCGATATCAACCTCCAGTTTGTGAATATGAGGGAGTAAGGTTTTTCACCGGCCCATCCCATCTACCGTATTGAAAAACCCGCCTGTTGCCCCCTTTTATATCGCAGCGGCTCGCCTGTTTGCACCCGACAGCCTATGAATGGTAGCGAAAGGGGAGTGTGATATGAATCACAGCGAAAGCAGCTAGTATCTTCCATAATGGTTGCAACGCAGAAACAAATAACCCACTGTTAAGTTAACCTTAACACCAGAGGTTGAAACAATGAACGCTCATACTGCAGACAGGATACCTATTTCAACGCCTATCAGTGTATCCATAGGTGGCCGTACCTATGTTGGAGGTCTTCGAAATATCAGCTCAACGGGGGTATTCCTCCACACCATGGAAAAACTTACCCCGGGCACCACCGCCTACCTCAGATTTACCCTCCCCGGGGAAAACAGGGTCTTCAACGCTGAAGGGACGGTGAAATGGACAACAGCCTCTGATAAGGTAAAGAGCTACTTTACCGGCTCCGGAATAGTGTTCACCACTATCACGCCGGAAGACAGGATACTCATCGAGAAGTTTGTCACCTCATGGGCAAAGAGGGTTGGCCTTGATGGGTGACCTGTAGTATGTTGACAGCGAACCCACGTCTACTCCGTCAAAACTTCCTCAAAGAAATCCTTCATCTCCCGCCACGATAATCTATCAGCCTTCTCATTGTACCCCAGCGGCATATTAAACCGCTCTGCGAACCTGTCCGCGTCGGGGTTGGTAAAGCTGTGCATGGCGCCGGGATAGGCGATGAACCGATAATCAACCCGCGCCTTCTCCATCTCCCTCTTGAACGCCTCGACCTGTTGAGGAGGGATGAGCCTGTCATCCGCACCGTGGAGGACGAGCACCTTCGCCTTCACACTCCCCGGCTCCGGCGTATGACTGGAACCGAGACTGCCGTGAAAGCTGGCAACTCCTCTCAGGTCGGCGCCGCTACGTGCCATATGGAGGACAACGCCGCCGCCGAAACAGTAGCCGATGGCGCCGATCCGCTCCGGGTCGGTCGTCGCGTGGCGTTTCAGAATGCCCAGGGCGGCGTTAAACCTCGCCTCGCCCCTCTCCATATTCTCAAGGACCTCATTCATAAATCTGGTCGCGTCATCGGGGTGGTCGGCCGTCTTGCCGCTGCCGTACATATCGACGGCGAGGGCGGTGTAGCCCAGCTTCGCCAGCATTCTGGCGCGCCTGCGGGCATACTCATTGTGGCCCCACCACTCATGGACGACCAGCACGCCGGGCCGTTTCCCCTTTATACTCTTATCGTAGGCCAGGTACCCCTTCAGGGGTACGCCACCGGCGGCATACTCGACCTCTTCGGTATGGATGTTTTGACTGCCCCCTATCGTCGAATCTCCACCATAGACGAAGATGGGAAAGAAACAGAAAAGAGCGAGCAGTAAACAGAGGTGTACATATCTCATAGGCCCTCCTCTAAAGTGTTAATGCTCCGTTACTCGTTCAGTGGCGTACCGCATCTTCGTCAAGCGTCACTGCCCAGCCTGGTCTCGACGCTTTGTACCTTATCGGCCATCGTCTGCTCCCGGTCGGTGCGGATACCGACCTTGATGACCGTGGAGACCCGCGGCGCCCCCATCTCGTGGACAACCTCGTGACACCGCTTGAAAACGGCAAACACCTCGTCCCACTCCCCCTCGACATTGGTGCCGTAGCCGTGGAGACGGGACTCCAGCCCCGCCTCCCTGATGACCTGTTCACAGGCCGCAACATATTTCGAGAGGGAAACGCCGACACCTATCGGTATCACGCTGATATCTGCAACTACCTTCATAATATAATTACCTCCCTATTGGTATTCTGTTGTTGCGGCAAAGTTTCGCAATCCGACAATCCCCCATGGATTGCTTAGCAACCCCCTAGAGGCTGTTCAGGATGTTCTTGAAGCAGATGGCCGCCGCCGTGTCGCCGCTGATCTCCAGCCGTCTCGAAAAGAAGACCGTGTCGGGGTCCTCCTTCCCCAGGAGCAGCCGGAAGAGCACCGGCGTCTCCCCCCGCATTGTGACATCGGGTTTACCGGCATAGTGGGGGGTGACCCTGATGTCTTTATCCCTGATATGCATGTAGAAGCTCTTCTTCACATCCCGTGCGTCGAAGAAGAAGACCTTGCCGTCGAGCCCCTTCAGCTTCTCTCTGAAGGCGGGGTGGCCGTCCACGATGGCCGCGATGAAAACACCGGCGCCCATGGCGTCAATCCAGTTCGGGATATACCGCACCGGAAGCCTGAGGGCCCTGAACAGCCTCTCCTTCAGCTCAGCCTTGTACTTCGTCACACTGTCGCCGTTGTCGCCTATCACACCTTTATCCCGATATGGACCGCCGCGATGCCGTTAAAGAGGTTATGGTACCTCACCTTGAAGAGGCCCGCCTCCTCCATCATCCCCTTAAAGGTCTCCTGGTCGGGGAACTTCCTTATCGACTCGG
>JBHHXU010000063.1:0-7618 GCA_046757185.1 Thermodesulfobacteriota bacterium | reverse complement strand
CAGAGGGTGGTGGTTGTTGCCGCCTCCTTTGCCCTCCTTGGTCTTTTGATTCAAATCTGGCTTCTCGTGGTCTGTCTTGAAAAGCCGGTGGAGTTCTTTCCCGACATGGAGCCGAAGGCAATATATGTGAACGTGGATATGCCCGAAGGGGCCGACCTGGAGTACAACGACCGCGTAATACGGCAGATAGAGACGGCAATAGCGGGAGTTTCCGGCGGCATAGCTCGGATTTCAACATCATCGGGAGATACCCTCTATCATGATGCGTACCTGCCGAAGAGGCATACAAAGAAGGGGGGAGAGGAGTTCCTTGGGCCGAGCGACCTCGGCAATATCGACCACATCTATGCAAAGGCGGTGTCCAGCAGCGGCGACGAAATGTTCTTTGATCAGAATACACCGAACAATGTGGGTGTCCAGTTTATCGACCTCGAAGAGCGTCTGAAACCGTCCACGGAGACGGTTGATGAGATACGGAAGCGAATAGAGGATATTCCGGGGGGGAAGATAACCATCGCGGCACAGCAGGAGGGGCCTCCCACCGGTTCGCCAATCAATATCGAGATATCAGGAGAGGAGTTCCGGGTTCTCGGCAATCTGGCAAGGGAGGTAAAGAAGCTCATTGCCGTCGTCCCCCACGTCAAAGATATCCGGGATGATTACGTGGAGGGCACCCCCTCGATAAGGGTGAGCATCGACAGGCAGAAGGCGGCCCTCTTCGGTCTGTCGACGAACGTCATCGGTTTTGCCCTCAAGACCGGTTACCGTGGTCTTGATGTCTCCACCTATCGCGAGGGAGATGATGACTACGATATTACGGTTCAGTTCTCGGAGCCTGACCGGAAGGTGCTGGATGTCCTGCGGGAGCTTATGATACCGACGCCGGCCGGGGAACTTGTACCGTTGACGACCCTTGCGAAGATCGACTATGCGGGCGGCATCGGAGATATCGTTCGTATAAACCATGAACGCGTTGTGACGGTAAAGGCGAATGTTGATGAGACCAAAATACCGGGGCCGGTGGCCCGCGCCCAGGCCGAGGAGCTGCTGAAAGAATTCCCCCTCCCTCCCGGTTACCGGATAAAGTTTACCGGCGAGTTCGAGTTCCAGAAGGAGTCGGAGGAGTTCCTCTCCATGGCCTTTGCCGTTGCCCTCCTCCTGATCTTCCTCATCCTCGTGAGCCAGTTCAACTCGGTGACCCAGCCGTTCATCATCATGACATCGGTCGTCCTCTCACTCGGCGGCGCCTTCCTCGGCCTTACGGTTCTTAATCAGCCCTTCGGTATAATCATGTCCGGCGTGGGGGTCATATCACTGGCCGGTGTCGTGGTGAACAACGCAATCGTCCTCATCGACTACACGAACAGGCTGAGGGAGCGGGGCATGAAACTCCACGATGCGATAGTGGCCGCGGGCGTGACCCGCCTCCGTCCGGTCCTCATGACGGCGGTGACGACCATCCTCGGGCTTCTCCCGATGGTTACGGGCGTCTCCTACGATTTTCACAAGTGGGGCATCTCGTGGGTGAGCGAATCGAGCCAGTGGTGGCGGTCGATGGCCATCGTGGTGATCTTCGGCCTCATGGTGGCGACCTTCCTTACCCTCGTTGTGGTGCCGGTACTCTACTCCCTCTTTGCCTCGTTCCAGGAGGGGGCGGGTGACTCTCTCAGGCGGGTGAGACGGATCTACTGGAAGCCTTACCCCTGGCTCTCAGGCGAGAGCCAGGACAAGGATGGCGGTACGGAATAAAACCGGGAATGCTCCGGCTTGTTTACAGACTAATCATGAACCAGCACCTGAAGGACATGAAGTTATATCGTACACGGATTTTCAGGATGTAATAAAATATAGGGACAACTCCCATAATAACATCCTCTGGTTGCTTACACATAATTTGGAGTAATCCCTCAAAATAAAAGGCTAGCAAAGCTGTCCCGGCAAGACCTCTACTCAACCCCCTCATAAACAATGATTCCGCCAAGATGACCCAAATAGACCAGAGGCGGCAGAATGGCAAGGTTAAGAAGAACATAGGCAACACTCAGAATACCCCCGTCCAGGACCCCCGGAGAGAGGTAGTGCCAGAGGGTGCAGCATCCTCCGATAATAAATATCACCGGACCGTATCTGATCTTCGTGGCGAATATCGGTATCATGGCGCCCTGGTGCCTTCGCTTCCATTCAAGGATGCCTGTCAGATAGGAAAGAGGCGCACTGAATGTCGCCAGTATCATGATATAAAAATGGGCCTGCTGGAATGAGGCTTTCCCGAAGAGAAGGAACAGAAACAGGAAAAGGATCGCGACCGGGTAGAGGGCGTTTGTAAAGTGTATGGACATCGTATGGATATGAAGATCCTTTGCCTTGATACTTTCTCGGAAGGCCGACCACCCCCCCCTCCATGCGCTTATCGGTTTACTGATTTCCTCTTCCTCGTGGTCCCAGACAAAACCTTTTGTAGGCACAACCAGATTCTCTCCGACAGCCATATCATCTTGAAAGTAATAAACTTCGCTCACCTCCTCGACGCTAATCACCGGGGGATCGGATTCATCGTTCACTACAACGTCCTTAAGGTCTGCTCTCAATAAATCCATTGTAGCCTCTGTAGCGGTGGAAACATCATGTGCTTCTACGGACCTGGCCGCATAAAAGCCCGTTTTCTTGACCTGATCACCTCTCTTAATCAGAAAATTCTGTCCTCTGATGCAAACTTCAAACTTTCTCATTTACTCCCTCTCAATGTAACTCTCCTCCCGATCGTTTCGGCAACCTCTATAGCGCATCAGATGCCTCCCGTCAATTGGCCGCCTGTTAGCCTTTCGCAGGGCGGATTAGGTTCTAATAATGGACTAACCACAGAGGACACGGATTTTCATGGATTGTTAATTATGCGTGTTGCGTATATCGTATTGAGCAGGACGCATCACACACGACGCTATACATTCTTGAGTTCTTCACCCTGTAGCTCTGTGCGCTCTGTGGTTGCGTAACGCATAATTGGAATAGAGCATCATGATTAATTAACTGAAAAAATATACAACATTTCGGCAGGAATCACAACAATCACCTGCGGAAAATATCGGACCGATTTAGAAATGTCCTGTTCCCCTGAAGGAGGAAGAGAGCACTGTTTTAAGGAATTTCAGGATTTAATGAAAATGTTGACATAGGCGGGGCAATTCTGTACTATTTAATTAGCACTCTCTTTTTGGGAGTGCTAATTATTCGTAAAAGAAAAGGAAAGAGAGAGAAAATGAGCATTGCGATGAACCTGCCGGTACCGGCAAATTCACTAGAGATATACCTGGCACAGATAGGTCAATTCCCCCTCCTCAATAGGGAGGAAGAGGAGAGGCTCGCCGTCCGCTACAACCGGGAGGGGGACATAGATGCGGCCCATCAACTGGTAACGGCAAACCTGAGGTTTGTGGTGAAGATAGCCCTCGAGTACCGTCACTACGGCCTGAAGCTTGCCGATCTCATTCAGGAGGGGAACATAGGGCTCATGAAAGCGGTGAAGAAGTTCGACCCCTACAAGGGGTACCGTCTCATCACCTATGCGGTCTGGTGGATCCGTTCCTATATACAGGCGTACATCTTGAGAGGGTGGAGCCTCGTGAAGAGGGGGGGGAGGGAATTACGGAAAAAGCTCTTCTACCAGTTCAGCAAGAGCAGGGAGGCCATCTCCGCCCTCACCGAAAATAGTGACGATACGGGAGACCCTGACTACCACCACCCCGTGCAATTATCGGCAATCACCAGTGGGCACGATCTCTCATTGAACGAGTCCATCGATGGAGATAACAGTACCACCCACCTTGATTTCCTCTCCGACTCTTCTCCAAACCAGGAGGAGGTTGTTGTAGAGAATGAGGAGAGATGCCTCGCCAGGAGAAGTGTATCGACCGCCCTGGCAACGCTCAATGAGCGAGAGCGGTACGTTGTTGAAAAGCGGGTCATGGAAGACGTACCTGCAAGCCTTCAAGCCATAGGCGATGAACTGGGACTCACACGGGAGCGGGTGCGCCAGATAGAGGGGGAGGCCCTCAAGAAGCTCCGCATGAGGATCCCCCGGTAAGATTCTTACCTTAGCCCGCAATAAGCCACGTCAATTCAATACCCTGTCATTGACTAACACCACCTCTGCATGACGTAACAACGACCTGCCTTTATTCCTGAGACATCTCTCCGATCAGTGCCCGTCACCTGTTCATAGGGGATAAGCTTCGGGAAACTCTGAATAATTCATTCCTGAATTATTCAGAAACGAAAAGTAAAAATGCGATTTTTCCTTTTCTCACATTTTCACTAGCTTTCCGACATTAAAAATGGCGGCACCGACCGGTGCCGTGGAAGGTCAGAATAAATCAGACCTTCCTTAGTTTTCCCTTTACGTGCAGGGGTGAATAATGCTATTTTTCAGGCAGTTGGGAGGCCCATTGAGAGTGGAGAAAAGGCCCACGGTCGCCGTCATTGACAGGTCGGCGATAAGGCACAACTTTACGGAGATAAGGGAAAGGATATCCCCCTCAACAAGGGTTATGGCCGTCGTGAAGGCAAACGCCTACGGTCACGGCGCTGTTGAGGTAGCGAAGGTACTGGAGTCCCAGGGGTGTGATTTTTTTGGCGTCGCCCTCTGTGAGGAGGGGGTCGAGTTGAGGGAGGCCGGGATAAAGGCCCCTATCATCATCCTGGGGGGGACCTACCCCAATCAGGCAGGGGAACTCCTCCACTACAATCTCACCCCCGTCGTTTTCGATATGAGGACCCTCCCCGCTATTAACGATCAGGCGAGGGAGCTTGGAAGGATCGTTGATGTACATGTCAAGGTTGATACGGGAATGGGACGGCTGGGGCTCCTTCCCCCTCAGGTGGCGCCCTTCCTTGATGAGGCAAAGGGGCTTGACCATATCCGTCTCGCCGGGGTACTCTCCCATTTTGCCGAGGCCGATGAGGAGGACAAGAGCTATTCACGGAAGCAGCTCGACTCTTTTCTTGAGGTGCTCGGTACGATGCGGGGCATGGGATTCGACCCGGAGCTGATACACATGGCCAACAGTGCCGCCGCGGTGGATTTTCCGTCGTCACAGTTCAACCTTATCAGGCCCGGCATAATGCTCTACGGCTCTTACCCCGGTAAAACATTCAGGGAAAAGATTGACCTCATGCCCGTTATGCAGTTAAAGACCGAGGTGTTGCAGCTCAAGAGGGTGCCGAAGGGATTCTCTGTAAGCTACAACAGGAGGTATGTTACCGACAGGGAGACCCTTATCGCAACGATACCGATAGGGTACGGTGACGGCTATCCGCGATGCCTCTCGGGGTCTGGTGAAATTCTCGTGAGGGGCAGGAGGGCCGGTGTAATAGGGATGGTCTGTATGGACCTTACCATGATCGATGTCACTCACATAGAGGGGGTAAGCGTCGGGGATGAGGTGATGGTTTTCGGGAGGCAGGGGGGAGAGGAGATCACGGTCGATGAGGTTGCAGAAAAAGCGGGAACGATCTCCTATGAGATATTCTGTAATATAAGCGCAAGGGTGCCGAGGCTCTATCTATGAGGGAATTTCTTGAAAAGATAGGGATGACGACCAGGGTGGTTGTCGAGGTGAGCGGGCGGATGGCCATCATGCTCTTTCAGGCGCTGATGTGGATGCTTGTCCCCCCCTTCAAATGGCGTAACATCGTGAAACAGATGGAGTTCGTGGGTGTTCAGAGCCTCTTTGTGGTGGTTTTGACGGGATCATTTACCGGAATGGTGCTGGCGCTCCAGAGCTATACCGCCCTGAAGCGGTTTGGCGCCGAGAGTATGGTTGCCCCGGCGGTAGCTCTCAGCATGGCAAGGGAGCTCGGTCCCGTCCTCACCGGTCTCATGGTAACCGGTCGTGCCGGTTCGGCAATGGCACCGAGCTCGGCACCATGAGGGTGACGGAGCAGATCGATGCCCTCACTACCATGGCGGTCAACCCGGTAAGGTACCTTGTTACCCCGCGGATACTTGCCGGCATCCTGATGCTCCCCGTTTTGGCTGTAATAGCCAACTTTGTGGGGATAGTCGGGGGGTATCTCGTCGGGGTGAAGATGCTCGGCATCAACTCCGGGGTCTATATAGCGAGGACGGTCGATTTCCTGAGGTTTGGCGACATTATGGACGGTCTCATAAAGGCTGTTGTATTCGGCCTCATCCTTTCGCTCGTTGCCTGCTACTACGGTTTCTATGCGTCAGGCGGCGCGGAGGGGGTTGGGAAGGCCGCTACCCGCTCGGTAGTGCTCGGATGCGTTCTTATACTTGCTTCAGATTATGTGATGACATCGTTCATGTATTAAACCCTAATAATGCACTAACCACAGAGGACACGGATTTTCACGGATTGTTAATCATACGTAGTGCGTATATCGTATTGCGCAGGACGCATCACACACGACGCAATACATTTTTAACTTCTTCATCATGTAGCTCTGTGCACTCTCTGGTTGCTTAAAGTGTAATATAGGCTAAAACATATTTCCATGGAGATAGCGGTCCCGGCCCGCTCAAGCTTGCAAGCATACTGGCTATATGATAAAAATTAATGATTTAAAAAAGTCCTTCAACGGCAAGATGGTCCTCGACGGGGTCAATCTCGATATAGAGGAGGGGAAGATTACCGTCATCATAGGGAGGAGCGGCGAGGGGAAGAGCGTTCTCATCAAGCATATCATCGGTCTCCTGAAGCCCGATTCGGGGCAGATCCTCCTCGATGATAAGGACCTGACAAAGCTCAACGAGCGGGATTGGAATGAGATAAGAAGGCGGTTCGGCATGCTCTTTCAGAGCGCCGCCCTCTTCGACTCAATGACCGTAGCGGAGAACGTAGGATTCCCCCTGAGGGAGCATACAGGTCTGGGTAAAAAGGACATCAGGGAGGCGGTGACGGACAAGTTGAAGAGGGTTGGTCTTGTCGGTGTGGAGGATATGATGCCCTCTGACCTGAGCGGCGGGATGAAGAAGCGGGTCGGTCTCGCCAGGGCGATTATCTTGGATCCGGAGATAGTCCTCTTCGATGAGCCGACGACGGGTCTCGACCCCATCATGAGTGATGCCATTGCGGAACTCATGATAGACACACAGAAACAGCTCAAGACTACGTATATTGCCATAACACACGATATTGCGCTCACCTACAAGACGGCAGACAAGATTGCCATGCTTCACGAGGGGAAGATTGTCGAGGAGGGGAGCAGCGATGATATAAAGGCATCGAAGAATCCGGTGGTGAGGCAGTTTGTCGAGGGGAAGGCAGAGGGACCGATAAAGGTTTACTGAGAGCAGCCGGATTGCTTTATAGACGTAGCTACTTCTTATGATCAAACTTACTTCTGAGGCAAAGGTAGGTCTTTTCGTCATCCTGGGGATGCTCCTCCTCGTCTACATGTCTCTCAAGGTCGGGGGATTTCGGTTCGGAAGGTCGGAGGGATACGAGATCTCCGTTCGGTTTGAAACGGCTGCCGGTCTGGATAAGGACAGCTCGGTCCGTGTGGCAGGGGTTGAGGTCGGAAGAGTAAAGAGTATCACCCTCGATGGCAATAAGGCAAAGGTTGTTCTCATGATTAACAAGGATGTACGGATCGGCGC
>JBHHXU010000062.1:0-7649 GCA_046757185.1 Thermodesulfobacteriota bacterium | reverse complement strand
TCCTTTTTTTTCCTGCGCGGCTGCTACCACCTTTCCACTCCGCTCCTGAAACCTCTTTATGTACAACTCGGAGCGCAGGTCATATCCGAGGAGTACCAACGACGCATGATAGGCGTCCATCATCAACTCGTTGTAGGGGTTGATAATCGCCGCGTCGAGCCCCGCCTTGAGGGCCATGGTGAGAAAGGCCGCGTTGACGGTTTGTCTCTCCGGGAGGCCAAATGAGATGTTACTGACACCTAAGATCGTCGAGAGGCCCAGTTCCTCCTTGACGAGTTGTATGGCCTTGAGGGTCTCCTTCGCCCCCTTCTGGACGGCGCTCACCGTCATCGCCAGACAGTCGATGACGACATCCGACTTTCGTATTCCCGCCTCGGCGGCCCTCTCCATGATCTTCCGTGCAACCTTCACCCTCCCCTCGGCGGTATCGGGTATGCCGTCGTCATCGAGGGTGAGCCCGAGAACGGCTGCGCCGTACTTCTTCGCGAGGGGCAGGACGGTCGCCAGCTTCTTCTCTTCCCCACTGACGGAGTTGATGAGCACCTTGCCGTCCGCCGCCTTGAGACCGGCCTCGAGGGCGTCGAGACTGGACGAATCGATGACGATCGGAGCCTGGACATTCTCGTTAACGGCGTAGACCGCCCTCTCCATGGCGGCCGCCTCGTCGATGGCAGGCAGCCCGACGTTCACGTCGAGGAGGTGGGCGCCGGCCTCAACCTGCCCCTTCGCCTCCTTCCTCGTCGTGACGGTCTTCCCCTCCTTAACCTCCCGGGCGAGGAGCTTCCTGCCGGTGGGGTTTATTCTCTCACCGACGATTACCGGGGAGTCGCCGCCGCCGAAGACGACATAGCTTGTCCTGCAGGCGAGCCTCGTGTTCCGGATCTCGCCCCGATGGCCCCCGTGTGCCGGTTCGTGGCTCCTGAGACGGTCACCCATGCTCTCGATATGTTCCGACGTCGTCCCGCAGCACCCTCCGACCACCCTGACTCCCGCATCGACAAGGGCCGGGACATAGAGGGACATCTCCTTCGGTGTGGCCGGGAAGACGGTCTCCTCACCCTTGAGGTAGGGAATGCCGGCGTTTGGCTGTGCGATGAGGGGGAGGGTCGTCACCTTCCCCATTGCCCTCACCGCCTCGAGGATCCCCTCGACACCGAGGCTGCAGTTTGCACCGATGCAGTCGGCGCCGAGTCCTTCCGCCACGATGGCGAAGACCTCCGGGGGGGTTCCGAGGACACCTCGCATATTCTCGTCGAAGGTCATGGTCGCAACGACGGGGAGGTTGGAAACCTCCTTCGTGGCGATGATGGCCGCCTTCATCTCCCTAATATCCATCATCGTCTCGATGATAATCAGGTCGGCGCCCCCCTCCTTCAGCGCCGTCACCTGCTCCGCGAACACCTCTCTCGCCTCATCGAAGGAGAGCTCCCCCACCGGCTCCAGGAAGCTGCCCGTCGGCCCCACTCCCCCCGCCACCAGCGCCAGATCAGAGACGGCCGCCTTCGCATTCCTGACGGCGGCCCTGTTGATCTCGGCCACCCGCTTTTCGAGGCCGTACTCGGCCAACTTAATCCTCGTCGCGCCAAAGGTGTTGGTCGTCACCACATCCGACCCCGCCTTGAGGTAGGCCCGGTGCACCTCCTGGACGATCTCAGGGTCCGTCACATTCAGCTCGTCGGGAGAGCCGCCCGGCTTCAGCCCCAGCTTCTGGAGCATTGTCCCCGTCGCACCGTCAAAGAGAACCCCCTCTTTCATCTTTTCAAGAAATCCAGTCGCCATTTTAACTACTCATCCTTATCAGTTTTTAATGTCATCGTCAAAAGTCGTGGGATGGCCAAAAAAGAATTTCGATATACAAGGAGCAGTGGTTTTTCAGATACGAAGACATACACTTGGCATGTCGAGTGTCTGAGAAATTTTTGCAACGCAGTAGATCGGACTTATTACAACGCCATCTTTTTTTGCCATTCTATAACGTTACAAACAGGGAGGCAAGGGAAATTGACTTCAGGGCGCGGGTATCATGTGAATCGTGTACAGGTGAAAGTAAATAAGTAAGGGGAAAGGATGGGGCGGCACGTCAGAAGTGGACGTTCGGCCGTAGTATGAACTGAAACTCGTCTCTCTCGGAGCTGTCGTTGAGTGAGCCGGTGTACTTTTCCGCCCCCTCCCAGATGAAACCGAGCACTATGGCAACGCCCATCTTCTTCCCCTTCCAGGGCCACTTCTTGTCCACCATGACGTAGTGCCTTATGGCGGAGAAGTCATGTCTGTCCATATCGTACCGGTATTCAAAGCCCACGTTATCGAGGATGGAGGCGGACGATTCCTCGAATCCGAGGCGGCTCCGTCTAAGTCCCACGTAGAAGACGTCTTTTATCTCAGGGTTCCCGCGTAGCTTCGCCCCCAGACGGAAGCTCCAGTGAAGCTTGTGGGTGGAGAACTCGCGGTCTCCCTTTATCTTCCATTCCAATTCGGTCCAGTTGTCGTCTATTTGATCATTGTCCTTTAAATGCTTGTCGCCGACGCTTATGAGATAACCCGAATAACCGAAGTTGCCTTTCTTGAAATCTTCGCCCCGTCTTTTGAACCTTATGACGTTGCCGAGGAAGAGTGAGAGGGCGTAAGGCTCCTCAAAACCTGCCGTTACGGCCTTGATAACGTGGAAGTCTCCGGAGAGTTCCATATCATCGTAGAAGCCTCTGGAGTTCTTCTTGAGTATCACGCCAAGGACGGGCACGGGGAAGACCGCCGCCTCAAGGACGACGAAGCGTGGCACGAGTGAGCCGAAAACGAGCCGCCTGTAGACCTCGAACTCACCTATCTCGCCGGCCTCCGGGATGGGCTTATCCGTGAGCGATGCGTAGATACCCACGTTCGAGTAGTGACTGTCGATCTCATATTCGATGGAGAACCTTTTCTCCTCCCCTTCCTCCTCCGCACAGGCAGGGTGGAGCGGCAGAAGCATAAACAGGATAAGGGCCACACAGGCCTGTATGTAAATCGTTCTCATGTGCGTATCTATACCTTTCCGGCAAGGACATGTGAAGTGTACTATGGCAACCCGTTGACTTGGCCGGGCAGATGGCCGGCGGCGGAGAGACGTGCTGCCTCTGCAGATTAGTCACATCAAGCGGTCAAAAAAACTACGTATTGATTGTAACCGACAGAGGTGTGGTGCAGCCCGCGACATCCTGCAGGGTTTTTGCTCCATCCACTCACAGAGTTAACTTTTTTTTAGCAATCAACGCTACTCCTTGAGCTCCTCCAGCACCCTCTCGACATCGAGGGGGAGGAGAACGATCTCTATCCTCCTGTTCTCCGCCATCCCCTCGGGGGTATCGTTAGAGGCGATGGGCCGATATTCGGAATAGCCGCTTGCTGAGAGAAGCGTCGGATCGATACCGACCACCTCCTGCAGATACCTGACCACATTCGTCGCCCTCTGAGTGGAGAGCTCCCAGTTGGTCGGGAATTTTTCCTGAAGCTCGGGTCCTATGGGAACGTTATCGGTGTGCCCCTCCACCCGGATCTGCCTGTCCTGCACCTCTTTGAGTATGTCCCCGAGCCGTTTCAACACCTCCAGACCCTTACCCTTGATGTCCGTCTTTCCCGAATCAAAGAGTATCTTATCGACAAGGTTGACAGTGAGTCTGTCGACCGCCCTCGTAATCTTTATCTCACCCTTGCTGATCTCACTCTGCAGCTCACCGATGAGGCTCTCGTACGTGCTCTTTGTCTCCGCAATCTCCTTCTCTTTCTCCGATGTTACATCCTCCACCTTTAAGCGGAGGCTCTCCACCTCCTCATCGACCGCCATTTTCTCCTTTTTAAGGGCAGAGAGTTCTTGCTGTATCTTCTCAATCTCGCTCAATGCGGAATCCATCTTGGAGGAGAGCTCCTCAATCCGCTTCTCCCTGGCCTCAACTGCGGACTCCAGCTCTCCTACCCGCTCTTCCCTCTTCGAGAGCATCTCCTTGAGGTCTGTAATCTCCTGCTGTGCCTCATCGAGCTTTACCTCAGACACCTTCAGCTGCGCCTTCTGCTGCTCCGACTCCTTCAGCGCCGCCTCATGAATATCCTTGTTCACTCCGCACCCTGCCAAGGGAATCAGTATGATTGCGAGAATTAAAATGGCTCTGTACATGACTGCCTCCTTCATTTCTGCATTGCACTTTCAGTTTAAGTGGTCAGGACTCTGTTTCTTCCCTTCTCATTCCCCTGAGCGAAGCGGGATCTCCCGACCACAAGCCGCTCCACCTCCCTCACCACGGCATCGACTATCTCATCTTCCCGCACCTTCTTTGCCACTTCGCCACCGACATAGAGGAGACCCACCCCATCGCCTCCTGCAATGCCGATATCGGACTCAACCGCCTCGCCGGGGCCGTTGACGACACACCCCATGACGGCAATATTCACCGGCGCCTCGATATGGGAAAGCCGCTCCTCTATCTCCGACGCCAACTTCACGGCATCGAGTTTTATTCGCCCGCAGGTCGGACAAGAGATGATATTGATCCCCCTCTTCCTGAGATTCAGGGCCTTTAATATAGACCACCCCGCCCTCACCTCCTCTACAGGATCCCCGGTAAGGGAGACCCTAAGAGTATCGCCCACCCCTTCGGCGAGGAGGATGCCCAACCCCACCGAAGATTTCACCGTGCCGGAGAAGAGGGTACCTGCCTCCGTTATTCCGATGTGGAAGGGGTAGTCAACCCTCTCCGCCAGCAGCCGGTACGCCTCCACCGTCTTCAAGACATCCGACGCCTTCAGGGAGAGCTTGATATCGTAGAAGCCGAGCCCCTCGAGGATGGCCATGTGCCTCAATGCACTCTCCACCATCGCCTCGGCAGTGGAGTGGCCGCACTTCTCCAGGATGTCCTTCTCGAGTGACCCCGCATTAACGCCGATCCGTATCGGGATGCCTGCATCCCCGGCTCCGCGCACCACCTCCCCTATCCTCTCCTCCGAGCCGATGTTTCCCGGGTTGATCCTCAAGCCGTCGACTCCGGCCTCTATCGCCTTCAGTGCGAGCCGGTAATCAAAATGAATATCGGCAATGAGGGGAATGGAGATAGCCTCCCTGATTGCCCGGAGGGAACCAGCCGCCTCCATCGTCGGCACCGCTACCCGTACTATCTCACACCCGGCATTTTCCAGGGCCCCTATCTGCGCAACGGTGGCGCCCACGTCACGGGTATCGGTATTCGTCATGGACTGGACCGAGATGGGGGCATCCCCCCCCACCTTCACCCCTCCCACGCTGATCTGCCTTGTCTCTCTTCTTCGTATCATCTCATCGCCGGTAGTAGCGCATGGCATGAATAACCTTTACAGGGGACTCAAAGCCCCTGCATTATCTCAAAATATTTTTGGAAAGTCATCAAGGAAATGGGGCGGTTGAGGCAGTTTTGTATTGACTTTTTCAGCCGTTGATTGGTAGTATCTTTGCCCAATCGTTGCAGGGAAGATATCCCATAAGTGAACCGTATCCAGCTGCACCCTGTCGGGCCTCCCAACAGGTCTTTGCTGCAGAAGAAACCTTTCAGCCATCATTACGGGAGAGAGGTATGGCCCACATAGAGCCCTTCAGGGGACTGACCTACAGCCCTGACAAGATCGACGACATGCAGTCGGTAATGGCCCCACCCTATGACGTCATATCGGGAGAGTTGCAGGAGAGTCTCTATCACCGCCATCCCAACAACATCGTCCGTCTCATCCTCGGCAAGACCTACCCGGACGACACGCCGACCAACAACAGGTATACAAGGGCTGCCATGGACTTCAAGGGGTGGCGCTCGGAGGGGGTCCTCACCCTCGATGAAAAGCCGTCTATCTACTACTATGTCCAGAGCTATACCCTCAATTCGGGAGAGAAGAGGACAAGGAAGGGATTTATCGCCCGCGCCCTTCTGGAGGAGTTTGGAAAGGGAAGCATTCACCCCCACGAAAAGACCCTCTCCGGACCAAAGGCGGACCGGCTGAAGCTCACCGAGGCGTGCAGGGCAAACTTCAGTTGTATCCTCTCCCTCTACTCACAGCCGAGCCTGAAGATAAACGGCATCCTCGAGGATAGTATCGAGGATGTGCCCTTCATCGATATTATTGATGACGAAGGGGCAACCCATATTGTCTGGAGGATAGACGACCCCGCCGTTATCGAATCTATAGCAAAGGACATTGCCGACATGTCTCTCTTCATTGCCGACGGCCATCACCGGTACGAGACGGCGCTCAATTACAGAAATCTCGTCCGGGAACGTTCAGACAACTGGAGCGGGACGGAGCCCGAGAACTACGTCATGATGTACTTCTCCAACATGGATGACGAAGGCATGACCGTCCTCCCCATCCACAGGATCGTTCACACCCTTCCCGATTTTAATCCGGAGAGGTTCCTGAACGACTGTTCAGCCTTCTTTGAGATCGATGGAATAGAGTTTGATGAAACGGTAGAGCCGAGGGCGAGGAGAGACCTCCTGGAAAAACTCAGCGGGAGTGGGAGAAAATACTCGTTCGGTCTCTCCATGAACGGCATCAATACCTACTACATCCTCACCCTGAAGGAGAGGGGGATCATCGACAGGGAGATGGGAGAGTCCGTTCCATCCGTCTTCAGGGAGCTCGACGTCTCGGTACTCCACGCCCTGATCCTCGATAGGATTCTCGGCATCGATGCAAAGGCACAGGAGGCGCAAACGAACATCATCTACAAAAAGGACCCCGATGCCGCCTTTCAACTGGTGAGAGACGGCGCCCAGATGGCCCTTTTTCTGAACGCCACAAAAATAGGGCAGGTTAATTCCGTTTCAGAGGCGGGCCTCACCATGCCCCAGAAATCGACCTACTTCTATCCCAAGCTCCTTTCCGGCCTCGTCATAAACCCCTTCAGATAGACCACTTAGTGTCCATCCAGAAATTCTAATAGATACTATGGACATTAATGTAGTTTTCAATTTGGAAAGCAACAATTTTGCGCAAGGTCAAGCGTAGAATCGGGACTGTCCCCGGCAAAAGGGCAATTTCCGGATGAAAACCAGCTAGAAGAGCCTCCTGCTGTCCAGTAGGATGGTGACCGGACCGTCGTTGACGAGCCCCACCTCCATGCAGGTCTGAAACGCGCCGCTCTCTGTCGTAATCCCCGCCTGCCTGACGGCCTTTATGAGGTCGCCGTACAGCTCCCTGGCCTTCTCCGGCTCCTCGGCGGCTCCGAAGGAGGGTCGCCTCCCCTTCCGCCCATCCCCCAGGAGGGTAAACTGAGAGACGATTAGGAGCGAGCCACCAGCCTCTTTCACACTGAGGTTCATCTTCCCCCCATCGTCTTCAAAGATTCTCAACCCGGTGAGCTTGGAGGAGATATATTCGACATCGGCTGGAGCATCACCTTTCTCAACCCCCACAAGGACAAGGAGACCACGATCAATGGAGGCCCTCACCGAACTATCAACCTCGACCTGTGCCCTCTTCACCCTCTGAACCACCGCCCTCAAGACATACCTCCTGGCAGTGGGGGACAGCTACAACCGTTCACACGCTCTCCATGTGAAGATACCGAAGAGCAGAAGACCGGCGAGGAGGAGCAGGAGTGTCGCCGGTTCAGGGACGGCGGCTGTAAAGGTCTGCCCCTTATTGATATCGCCAAA
>JBHHXU010000061.1:0-7804 GCA_046757185.1 Thermodesulfobacteriota bacterium | reverse complement strand
TTTCATCTATCTAAACCCTCACTAAGGCTGGCAAGGGTAGTGCCATCCACCCTACCGACCCACTTCATTCTTCGCAGTAGCCTGCTACGGAGAATGGATCGGCACTCATCGCTTCAATTTGGACCTTAACTCCAATCAACTCAGACCAGCCACAACAGAAAACCTCTCCCAGCAGTCGGTCGGCTTCAGCCCCAGCCCTTTATTGAACGTTATTAACACGGCAGCACTTTAGAAAGCCCAAAAAAAGGTTGGATGGAAGGAAAACGCCTGTAAAAAAAAAAGAAAGTGGTTAAATGAGGATAAAGAGGTTTTTTAGAATCATACAATCCTTTCGAACCTGTATGCCGGCGCCCTCTCTTTGATCCCGGTCCAATATCGCTCCCTTTCGAGGGTCAGGGTAACAGAAATTCTCCGCATGAGTAACCGCAGGAGGTTTCTACTCATCAGGTTCATGGAAAATCCATATCTGGCCCCTCTGGAGTTTTTTCGCATATCCGAGAGGCCGAGAGATTTGTCAAACTCCTTATCACGAAAATTAATATGGGGGGTTGTCCCTCCATTCTCTCCTCCATTCTCTCTCCATTCTCTATTCTCCCTATTCTCCCGATAAATAAAAGACAAATAATCTTGTAAATCCTGTTCATCCTGTCTAAAAAATCTCCAAAAAAATGACCAAATGACTCGAATAACCGAATTGCCTAACGATCTATCCGCCTAAACCTCTTCCTGAACGCGGCAAGCCCCACAAGCCCGCTTCCGAGCAGCAGCATGGTCCCCGGCTCGGGCACGGCGGATACATCGCCGGGACGAACGGCAAGCGCGTAGCCGTTGTAGTCCTTGTAGTTGATGTACTGGTTGCCGTCGTAGAAGTGGAAGCTCCACGCGATGGCTGGATTGGCGGAATACTCCGTGCCAGACCAGTAGGTGCTGTTAACCAAATTCTGAAAGTCGCCGGTGTTGTTCAGGCCCCAATTGCCGTCGCCGACATAAGCGCCGGAGGTGTCATAGTACCCCTGGTTCCCCAGCTCCGTATAAAAGAGGTGCCCCATCTCGCTGGTCGTGATGTTATAGCCACCCGTGGTTGTGCCGTCGGTTCCATAAACATATGTGCCGTCCACCGTTGACGGCAGGCGCCAGTCGTCATAGACCGTCCCGCCGAAGTCGACCGTCAGGGCGTCCGCCCAGTCCACCTGATTCTGCCAGGTTTCCCTTCCGTGCGTATAATCGTACCAGGTGATGTCAAGATCATCGTCATAGATGAGTTGATTGCCCAGGGTGTCCGTGCCGCGGACCAACAGCGTGGCATGGGCGGTGGCTGTAAACCCGATGACCATCGCCAGGGCGATCAGTAAAACAGATATCCTTTTCATTCTGGCGCCTCCTTTTATGATAGGTATGGTTTTTGTATTTTATAGTGGGATTCGAAGACTTAACCCAGTTAATCCTTTCGCACTAGTACTTATAGTACAAGCAAATACCATGCCAACTTTTTGCCAAACCCTCAACCCATTGATTTTACAGATAAATTTAAAAATACCCTCCTTCCTCATTTCCCAAGTGTAAAAAAATCTTACACTTTTCAGGATATTTTCCTAGGTCAAAAAAAGCACTATTAAGGGAATATCTATATTATTCAAGTGGTTAGGTAGTTATCAATAAAGTGTAAAAAATCTTACACTAATTTTTGAAAAACGGTGAAAATGGACACTAAAAGCCATATTATGTCTTTAATAACAGTATGTTACGCGGCTTATTATGGTGTAAAATAATTTTACACCTTTGAGGGCGAGAGGAGAGGCTCTTTCGGCTCAAAAGTGGGGAATTCATTAATCATATCATAGTGTTATGACATGCTGAGAAGTGTAGAGCATTCTTACATTCCGAGGTTCCCCGGAATGCCGTGAAGAGCCACCGGACTTGACTATGAACCAGGAGCTAAAAATAATTTGACAGGATTGACAGGATTTAAAAGATAGTCATTATATCCGCAGATTTCATAGATTTTCGCAGATAAAAATATCTGTGTCATCTGCGTAATCTGTGGATTTATAAAGTCCTTATCCTGTACATCCTGTCTAATTTTTCTGTTTAACTTCACACTTTCAACTTCTAACTTTCCACTTTAAACTTTCTTCTCCCCCTCCAATATGTCTGGTATTACGAAACCTCCTTCAGGCGGCGCACCCTCTCCAGCGCCTCTTCGAGCTTCCCCCTCTGCTCCGCTAATCCGTGAAGCCTCTCCCTGCTCCGGGCCACGACCTCCGCCGGCGCCTTGTCGACAAACCCTTTATTTGAGAGTCTCCTGTCGAGTGCGTTCCGCTCCTTCTCCATCTTCTCAATCTCACGCTGGAGCCTCTTCTCCTCACCGGCAACATCCACGAGCCCCTTCAGGGGGACGTAGAGCTCAACCGCACCGACGACCGCCGATACCGCATCGGGGGGGTGGCTCGCGTCCGACGAGACCGCAAGGGAGGAGAGTCGGGCGAGGGGGGTCAGATACCCCTTGCCGCTCACGATTATTTCCTTAAGGCGGTCATCGTCAACCCTGCAGATGAGGGGAACCGACAACGAGGGGGGGACGTTCATCTCGCTCCTGATATTCCGCACCCCCCGGACGATATCCATAATAAGCTCCATATCGGCCTCATCGCCGGGGGCAAGCCCCTCTGTCGGAACCGGCAGAGGCTGGACCGCGATGCTCTCCTCCCCTTCATAACGGGGTATAACCTCCCATATCTCCTCGGTGATGAACGGCATCGTCGGGTGGAGCAGCTTGAGGGCGTCCCGCAGCACCCTGACGAGGGTCGCCTGGGCAACGCCCCGCCTCTCCTCTCCGCCGCCACCCCTGAGATCGGCCTTTATCATCTCGACGTACCAGTCGCACAGCTCGTGCCAGACGAAGCGGTAGGTGGCGCCCGCGACATCGTTGAAGCGGTACTCGTCCATACCTTTCCTGACGGCCCCGATGGCGCTGTTGAGCCTGGCGAGGATCCACCTGTCCGCGAGGGTCAGTTGCGAGGGGGAGACGGTGCGGCGGGGGTCGAAACCGTCGAGGTTCATCAGTGTAAAGCGGGCGAGGTTCCATATCTTGTTGCAGAAGTTCCGGTACCCCTCTATCCTCTCCTCGGCGAGCTTTATGTCGCGACCCTGGCTCGCCATGGCCGCCAGGGTGAACCGGAAGGCGTCGGTGCCGTACCGGTCCATGACGACGAGGGGGTCAATCACATTCCCCCTGCTCTTGCTCATCTTCTGTCCCTCCATGTCCCTTACCAGGGCGTGGATGTAGACCCTCTTGAAGGGCGCCTTCCCCATGAACTTGAGCCCCATCATCATCATCCGGGCGACCCAGAAGAATATGATATCGAAGCCGGTAACAAGGAGGGCAGTAGGGTAGTAGCGTTGCAGCTCCCTGCCTCCGTCGGGCCAGCCGAGGGTGGAGAAGGGCCAGAGGGCCGATGAGAACCAGGTGTCGAGGACGTCGCTCTCCCTTACGATCTCCCGCCCACCGCAGGAAGGACACTCATCGGGCTCATCACGGGAGACAATGACCTCTGCCGTGGCGGCAAACCTCTTTTCACCGTGAATCTCGTAGGTCGCGTCTCTGTTGCACGCCGTACAGTACCAGGCGGGGATCTGATGGCCCCACCAGATCTGGCGTGAGATGCACCACTCCTTGATGTTCCTCATCCACTCGAAGTAGGTATTCTCCCACCCCTTTGGGATAAAGGTCGTTGTCCCCTCTTCCACGGCCCTTATGGCCTCCCTTGCCAGGGTCTCGGCCTTCACGAACCACTGGGGCGATAGGTACGGCTCAACAACCGTCTTGCACCGGTAACACCTGCCGACGGCGTGGGTATAATCCTCGGCCTTCGTGAGGAAGCCCCTCTCCTTCAGGAGGTGGATGACCTTCTCCCGGGCCTTGTTGGCGTGGAGGCCCTCTATCTTCTCCATCACCTCCCCGTCGACATCCTTAATGCCGGCCCTGACGTGTGCCCTCTCGTCGAAGATGGTTATCCGCTCAAGGCCGTGCCTCTTCCCCGCTTCGAAGTCGTTGAAGTCGTGGGCCGGCGTTATCTTCACCGCGCCGGTGCCGAACTCCCTGTCTACCATCACATCGGCAATGACCGGAATCTGCCTCTCCGTGAGAGGAAGGAGGAGCCTCTTCCCGACAAACCCGCCGAACCGCTCATCCTCCGGGTGAACTGCAACGGCGGTGTCGCCGAGCATGGTCTCCGGCCTCGTCGTGGCGACGGTGAGGAACTCCTTCTCATTATCCACCAGGTGATACCGCACATGGTAGAGCTTGGCGGGCGCCTCCTCGTGCTCTACCTCTATATCGGAGAGGGCTGTGAGACAGCGGGGGCACCAGTTGATGAGACGGGAGTCGCGGTAGATGAGCCCCTCCTCGTGGAGCCTGACAATGACCTCCCTCACCGCCCTGCTCAGCTCGGGACTCATGGTAAACTGCTCACGCGACCAGTCGCAGGAGGCGCCGAGCCTCTTGAGCTGATTGATAATAGTCCCCCCCGACTCCTCCTTCCACCGCCAGACCCGCTCCATGAATTTCTCCCTGCCGAGGGCGTGGCGGTCCACCCCCTCCCTGGCCAGCATCTTCTCCACCACATTCTGGGTGGCAATGCCGGCGTGGTCCATACCGGGAAGCCAGAGGACGTCAAAGCCCTCCATCCTCTTGTAGCGGGCCACGATATCCTGGAGGGTGTTGTTCAGGGCGTGTCCCATGTGGAGCGAGCCGGTGACGTTCGGCGGGGGGATGACCATGGAGAAGGGGGGACGCTCCGAATCGGCGTCGGCGGTAAAGAGTCCCCTCTCCTGCCAGTAGGCCGACCATTTATCCTCGACCGCCTTCGGGTCGTATGTCTTGTTCAACTCCTTTTTTTCCATCACCTGTTCCCGACTCGGAATATAAAAAGGGGATTGTCACAATCCCCATCGTTAGAACATACTATAATGGAATGTCTTCACCCTTAAGTAATGTCTCAGGGCTGTTCACTACTTCACTTGGACTTTGTAATGGCCTCCTTGGTCTTCCGTATCTCCTCCTTGATCATATCCTCCACCATCTCGGGAATGACCTCCCACGCCACCTCCTCAAGCACATCCCTGGCGACCCGTGAGACAATCTCTTCCAGCTTCTCCTTCTCCATAACGGGGACGGCTGCCTTTTCAGCGGGTGGTCCTTCCTCTTCCCCTTCAGATTCTATTGCCGACTCAGGCATAACGGCAGGCTCCTCTTCAGGCAACTCCTCCGGGACCTCACCCTCCTCTTCGGGCTGAACGGCCGGTTCAGGAGCAAAAACAGGCTCTTCCTCCACCTCCTCTTCGGGTTCGGGCTCAGTTGGTTCGTACTCCGTCACCTCCTCCGGTTGAGCCTCTTCAACCTCCTCAACCACTTCAGGCGCCGGCACACCTTCCGGCTCAAGAGTCGGCTCGACCTGCGGCTCCGGCGCAGGAACCTCGAACGATTCCGGCTGCGTCTCCTCTCCAGCCTCGGCCTCCTCAAACGGCGCCGGCTCGCCGGGAACCTCCAGCTCAGGAACTGGGGGCTCAAACGATTCCTCCTCCGGGGGTGCGGGAGCAATCTCCTCTGCTTCAACCTCCTTCCCCTCTTCCACACCGACCTCACCCTCCTCCGGCTGGGGGGGCAGCTCATATTCAAACGGCGGCTCTGTTTCAGCCTCTGCCTCCACCCCGCCTTCGGGTGCGGGCTCAGTTGGTTCGTATTCCGTTACCTCCTCCGGTTGAGCCTCTTCAACCTCCCCAACCTCATCAGGCGCCGGCACACCCTCCAACTCAAGCGACGGCTCGACCTCTGTCTCCGGCTCCGGTGGAGGAACCTCGAACGTTTCCGGCTGCACCGCCACCGCCTCCTCAGCCTCGACCTCCTCAAACGGCGCCGGCTCGCCGGGCGCCTCTATCTCAGGAACGGGGGGTTCACATGACACCCCCTCCTCCGACGGGGCGGCGCCGATCTCTTCTACCTCCTCAATCTCCTCAATTTCCTCGAGTTCCTCAACGGTATCGAGTTCCCCCTCACCAAGGTCAAGCTCCTCAAACTCCTCCTCAACCACCTTTCTGAGATCCTCCCTTTCGGGCTCCTCTCCTGCCTCCTCCGCCATCACGCCCCCCCAGACATCGTTTCCGGAGGGCGCCTTTGGCAGCGGTTGCTCCTCGACCGTCTCAGCGCTGATGAAATCACCCTCTTCCCATACCTCTGAAGGGGCGGGAGGGAGCTCTTCAGCAGCAGGCGCCTCGCCCTCTTCCGGCACTTCCGGCGCCTCTTCTAATGCAGGCACCTCCTCTTCTACCGGCTGGGGAGCTGCCGCCTTCGCAAGGAGATTCTGAACCTTGTCGATAAGTTCCTGAGACTCAAAGGGTTTAACGATAAAGTCGTCGGCCCCGACCCGCTTAAGCTCATCATCATTGATGGGTTCAAAGGTACCCGCCAGGATAAGGACGGGGATATGGCTCAACTGAGGATCGCCCTTGATAATCTCACAGACCTCATAGCCGGTCTTGCCGGGCATCGACACATCAGCCATCACCAGGTCGGGGTTAATCTCCCTCGCCTTTGTGACGGCGGAGTCACCGTCGCTCACAATCTCGAGATCGAAATCCTCTTCACCAAAGGTTATTGAAATGACCTTATGGATGGTTATGCTGTCGTCCGCCAGAAGAATCTTCTTCGACATCGGTGTCTTACCTCCAGACTTTTTCAAACTATCATTTCATTATTGAATAAGTCAAGATTTTTTTAGGATTTTCAGGGGGGTATAGCTGTGTCACACGAGTGAAATACCCATCCCCCCGCAACCGTACAGGTGACAGAGGAGGCGGCAAAGGGGTGACACCGGAACCGGACAATAATATCCCCCTTTCAAGCTCCCCTTGATGGGCAAGATTAGTTCACTATTTCAACCTTCTTCTCAGGGAGATACCCTGTAATCAGTGTGGTGAGTTCATCCTCCCTCTTCCGGGAAAAGAGACCGCTCGGGATATAGAGCTTCTCCCCCGCCTTATTGTGGAATTCCCAGAGGGGACGGGAGAAGAACCTTCTGGGCCTGTTGTGTATTGCCTCCGAGACCGACATCCATGTTACCTTGACACTGTCACCGCTATAGGTGGTGACTTCTATGCCGTCTTCCGTGACTAAAACCTCGCTGATTGAGGTACGCTCGGAGAGCCAGACAAGGAGGGTCACCACGACAGGCAGTGCCAGCACAACCTTATAGGTTGCCATCACGGCATCTCCAAAGAGGAATTGCTCGCCATACCGAACGGCAAACATGGCCACCATGAGCATCACGAAGGTCTTGACGAGGTGAGGCGCCAAGCTCGATTTAAAGGTAACTGACATAAAAAAAGAACCGCAAAGAAGATTACAACAACCCTGCTGTTTTAACGACCAATTCGCCGTCGTGAAAATCCGTCGCAGCCTGTAATCTACACTTTTACATCATTCCTGTCAATCGTTACCCCCCTTTACAACGTGATTCGGGTTGACACAAATCGGGAAAATCTACTATACTTGACAGCTGATAGAGGGATGGCTGTTTCACCATAACGTCCCCCCGTATTAACACTTCCGAACAGCAGTTGAGGCACATCACTCAAAGAGAAAAGGAGGCATCTTTGACGAATAAATACAGACAGTCGTTCAAGATAGTTGAGAAGAGGGAGCTCTGCAAGGACACCTTCTTTTACGAGATAGAGGCCCCCTACATCGCGGCAAAGATGGAGGCGGGACAGTTTATCATCATCAAACCGAACAAGTATGCGGAGAGGA
>JBHHXU010000060.1:0-7820 GCA_046757185.1 Thermodesulfobacteriota bacterium | reverse complement strand
GCTACGTTGAGCATCAAATTGGTGAAGACAACGCAGCCTCCGGGCCTTTATGGACGGTCAACTTAGAGAGTTAGGTGGTGGATTTTGGGTCTACCACTCCTCAGAGTAGTACGGGCCTGAAGAACTAAACAGCAAAGGGGGAAATTCAGGGAACACCAGGATTCCAGTTGAAATTCCCGGGACATCCATGCATCACTCCCGCCTGACCCTGGACGAGGGCGGTGAAACCTCCAAAATGTTTTAATGAGCACACCCGGCCAATTTGCCATGTAGAATACGGCTCGGACAGCGGCAATTTTTATGACAAGGCAATTTTTATGGGTTGAAACGTCGTCGCGTTGTATAGTATAGTATGACGAATATTATCTTTGGAGGTAAATCATGATCAAAGAACGTGTAGAGAAGGCCATGGAGCGTATAAGACCTGCCCTTCAGGCGGATGGTGGAGACGTGAGTCTCGTCGATGTTGATGAAGGGAGCGGTATTGTGCGTGTCCAGCTCCAGGGGGCCTGCTCCGGCTGCCCGAGTGCGCAGATAACGCTGGCTATGGGCATCGAGAAGGCTATCATGGAGGAGGTGCCTGAGGTAAAACAGGTGCTCTCTGTTTAAAACCTACTATTGACGAGGGGTGGGCATGGGGAATGAAATCCAAGCCCTCCCTTTTGCAATGCCTCTCACCGGTTAATAGTCCTGTTTTTCACTAATATGACATTAATCATTTTTTACCGACGGTAGTTCATGCTATTGTTGAGGTAGGCAGACAGATGGGAAAAGCCGTCGTGTAGCGCTGAAAGGCAAGGCCCCGGCGGCAAGCCTTTTCCTTTCCGAAGAGGCCGGACATCGATTTGAGTGGCATAACGGAGGACAGGCATCATTACCTTAAACGGGGGTATTTGATATGAGCAGAATCACGGTATGGTTCATAAAGTGCGCCTTGATCTACTTTCTGGCGGCAATGCTCCTAGGGCTCCATTTGTCTTCATCTGGTCCCCTCTACCCGTACAAGCCGATACATGCCCACCTCAATCTCCTCGGCTGGATGAGCATGATGATATACGGTGTCGCCTACCACATTCTTCCACGCTTCAGCGGAAAGCCCCTCTGGAGCGACAGGCTGGCGGAGGCTCACTTCTGGCTCGCCAACATAGGGCTTATCGGAATGGGTGTGGGGTGGATCGTGAGGCACGCCAACGGCTCACATGGAGTGCTTACCCTCTTTTCGTTCGCAGAGGGACTGGCCGTTTTCCTCTTCGTTATCAATATGTTCAAAACGGTCAAGAGTACTCCGCCAACAAAACCAACACCGGCGTGACCCCTGAATAAAGAGCAGTGGTGGGAATATCTGCCAATAGCAGTGTATGAAAGGAATTGAGAACCAACCCTAAGGGGAGGAGGCAGAAATGTCTGAAGGAGTAATAACACAGGATATGAGCATCGGCGACGTGCTTGCAAAATACCCGGCAACGGAGAAGGTCTTTCTGAAGTTCTTTGGAGACGGCTGTTTCACCTGCCCGGGGTCAAAG
The DNA here is from genome assembly GCA_046757185.1 of Thermodesulfobacteriota bacterium. Classification (GTDB taxonomy): domain Bacteria; phylum Desulfobacterota; class GWC2-55-46; order S146-70; family JAUXIU01; genus JBHHTR01. The sequence goes on along the minus strand of JBHHXU010000060.1, from coordinate 6,297 downwards.
CTGGAGAACATCGCCTTTGGCGCGACCATGCACAACGTCGATGCGGAGCTCGTGGTCAAGGAACTCAACGAGGCCCTGGCGGGGGAGTAGGTGGACATCACCGACCTCAGTGAAAAGATAAGGTTCTCACCTGATGCCCATGTTCAAGAGGTCATTTACGATGCCGATGGAAGGCGGTGCCTCCTCTTCTGCCTCGAACCGGAGCAGTCAATAGGTTTCTCCGAGTCTCGCGGCACGGTCTCCCTCTGTGTCGTCGAAGGGGAAGGGACCTTCACGGGTGAGGACATTGAAAACAGTGTCGAGAAGGGGTCCCTGTGTGTATGCAGGCAGGATGATACACACAAGCACAGTTTAAAGGCGAAGAGCCGTTTCGTTGTGCTGGTAGTTATTGCATAGGAAGGTCTGATTTATTCAGACCTTCCGCGACACAGGGATGTATCGCCCTTTTCAGTGGCGGCAAGCCATTGAAAATGTGAGAAAAAGAAAATCGCACTTTTTTTTCGTCTCTGAATAGTTCAGGGACGAATTATTTAGAGGTTTCATAAAGTCCAGGAGGTAACTGATGACAAACAACAGGATCTCGAAAGACGATATCGTTAACGATATTATAAGGCTCTATCCGAACACCATCGGCGTCTTCAATGAGTTTCAGATAGATTCGTGCTGCGGCGGCGCCGCCACGGTCGAGGAGGCCGCCCTGCGCGACAAGGCCGACCCGGAATAGCTTCTCGCAAGACTCAATGAGGTGGCGGGTGCAGATAGTTGATACGAACAGCATCATAAAATTTTCACCGGAGGGGTTCATGCCGCAGATACTCTCCGTCACTCCCGACTTGAAGGTCCCCTTCATCTGTATGGAGAATGGTCAGATGATTCCTGCCCATCCGGGGGGAACGGGGATATTCTACGTTATCGAGGGGAGGGCTGTCTTTACCATCGACGGTGAGAGGAGAGAGGCAGAGGCCGGCTCGGTAGTCGTTGTCCCGAAGGGGGCCATGCGAGGTTTAGAGGCGAAGGGGAGGCTCGTCGCGATTGCCTTCCATATGGAGTAACCGTTTGCTATAAGGAGACAGCATTGGAAACTCATAACAGTATATCAGAGGCAGCGGTCCTCAACGCACTGCGTCAGGTCATGGACCCTGAGCTGAAAAAGGACCTGGTTTCACTGAACATGATAAAAGATATCCGGATCGATGGGGGCACGATCCGCTTCACCCTCGTACTGACCACACCGGCATGTCCCCTCAAGAAGGAGCTTACCGATGCATCGAGGAGCGCGGTCCTCGCCCTGCCGGGCGTCGATGAGGTTGTCGTCGAGACAACGGCGAACGTCCCTTCGGCAAAGTCACTGCCTGATAAGGCGCCCATACGAAATGTGCGGAACACCATCGCCGTGGCGAGCGGCAAGGGGGGTGTGGGAAAATCGACCGTTTCGGTCAATCTTGCCCTTGGCCTCGCGAAGAGCGGGGCGCGGGTCGGGATACTGGATACAGACCTCTACGGACCGAGCATCCCCATGATGATGGGCGTAAAAAAACCGCTCCAGGCAACGGGTAGTCAGAAGCTCGTCCCCGTAGAAAACCACGGCGTCCAACTGGTTTCGGTCGGCTTCATGCTGGACGAGGAGACCCCCCTCATCTGGAGGGGACCCATGGTGATGCAGCTCGTAAAGCAGTTCCTCACCGACGTCGAGTGGGAGGCGCTCGACTATCTGGTCATCGACCTCCCGCCGGGGACCGGAGACGCCCAGTTGACCCTCGTTCAGACCATACCGCTCACGGGGGCCGTCGTGGTGACGACGCCCCAGGACGTCGCCCTCATCGACGCGCGGCGGGCCATCAAGATGTTCCAGAAGGTGAACGTCCCCATCATCGGGATAGTGGAGAACATGAGCTCCTTCACCTGCCCTCACTGCGGAGAAACAACAGAGATATTCAGCGGGGGCGGAGGTGAAAAGACAAGCGAACGATACCAGGTACCCTTTCTTGGCACGATCCCCATCGACCTCAAGATAAGGGAGGGAGGTGACGAGGGGAAACCTATCGTTATCGCAGAGCCGTCATCGCCTCAAACGGAGGCCTTTGTCGCCATCTCTGAAAAGGTGGCCGCCACGATCAGCGTTCTCGATATGGCCGACAACCGGCCTGAGTCTCAGGTGAATCCATAGAGGGGCGGACTATACCCCCTCTATTCCCGTCTTGATCTCGTAGACCCTCCCTGCCAGTTCGACCAGATCCGTGAAGCCCCACCTCCCCCGGTCCGTCAGTCGCCGAGCGAGTCGGGAGGGTATCGCCTCGATCCCCAGATAGGCGCCGCTGATGGCGCCGGCCATGGCGGCCGTCGTATCCACATCTCCGCCGACACCGACAGCGGTACGGATTGTCTCAATATAATCATCGGGCGATCTCAGGAACGAGTAGAGGCTCCAGAGGACGCTCGGTATAACGAAGGGGGATATCCCCTCCCATCCATCCGTATCGTCACCATCGAGTCCGGCCCGTGATATGAATGATGCTGCCTCGTCCGGCGGGAGTGAAACCCACTCGTTGAGACTTTGAAGAGATGAGGCAAAGGATGTTTCAATCGCCCCCACCCACTCACCGAGTTGAGCAAGAAATTTTCCGCTCTCCATCGGTCTCATCTGAATCGCCAGTGAAACACCACCGGCGACGGCAACGGCGCCGGCCGAGCATCGCCTGTCCTTATGGGTAATCCGCCCCTGGTCGTGTGCCGCCTGAATGAGCCCCTGTGGATCATCGAAGAAGAGCAGCCCTATGAGTCCCGCCCGCATGGCGCTCCCGTTGCCAGCCGACGGGGGAGGTGTTCCCGCCTCCTCCCATGAAACGCCCTCTGCCAGACGCTCCGCAGCCTCCGTCGTCGCCCTCCCCCTGCCAACGATCCTCCCCTCTCTGAAGATGGCGGCGATACGCCCGGCATAGTCGGCGGGGTCAAACCTCCCATAGGCGACATAGCTCTGTAAGAGTTCCCTAGCCAGTTGGGAATCGTCCGTGTATTGGCCGAAGGGAAAGGGGCCACGTCCGACTTCTCCCACACGATCAGGTTTCAACTGCTCAGAGAGGTACTTCCGGCAGGCTCCACGGGGGCGCCCTTCCACCGGAAAGCCGAGGGCGTCACCCAGGCACTGACCGATCAGAGAACCGATAAACTGCCCTTTCTGCGGTACATCCATCTACGCCCTCACTTCAGCCATCCATTAAGGAGGAGCGTCGAGGTCTTACCTGTTTCAAGCTCCCCGCCTTATTGACGCTATCTGCACCTCTCCCGAGAGGTCGAGGCTCTTTCATTCACAACGCTCATCTGGTACCATAAGACAGCTCTGGAATTATGCATTAATCAACCAGAGAGAGCACAGAGGATTTTATCAGGAACACGGATAAACACGGATTATCAGGATGTAAATAAACCTGCGTGTATCAGTGAAAATCCGTGTCCTGAAGATTTCATAGATTCTTCTCATATAAAAAGATCTCTCCGTGTCCTCTGTGGTTAGTGCATTATCAGGATTCATTATAAAGGGGTCGTGATGGAAGATACAACGGTTTTACAGTTCAGGAAGTTAAACGAGTCACACGGCTTAACCCCTGAGGCTGTCCGGCTCTTCCGTAGGACTATCTACGACTACTACGCAGAGAACGGCCGCAACCTTCCGTGGCGGAATACGGATAACCCCTACCACATCCTCGTCTCGGAGGTCATGCTCCAGCAAACCCAGGTGGAGAGGGTCTTGGACAAGTACGAACAGTTCATCGCTGCATTTCCCGATTTCTCATCACTCGCCGCCGCCCCTCTCAAAGGGGTACTCTCTGAATGGCAGGGGTTGGGGTACAACCGTCGTGCAGTCGCATTAAATAAAATTGCTTACCGGGTAGTATCAGAATTCAACGGCACACTCCCCGATAGTTGCGAGGTCTTAATGACCCTCCCCGGGATCGGGAGGGCAACCGCCTCGGCAATCGCCGCCTTCGCCTTCCACAAGCCAGCCGTTTTTCTTGAAACGAACATCCGAAGCGTCTTTATCCACCTCTTCTTCAACGAGAAGGATACTATACAAGATGCCGAGATCCTTCCCCTCGTTGAAGTGACCCTCGATAACGACGATCCCAGAGAGTGGTACTACGCCCTCATGGACTACGGCGTCATGTTAAAAAGAGAACATCGAAACCCCACAAGGAGGAGCGCTCACTACAAACGACAGTCACCCTTTCACGGCTCGAACAGGGAGATGCGAGGAATGATACTCAAGATGCTCGTTAAAGAATCGGACATCGCCGAATATGAGATTGCGCAAAAACTCAAGAAGAGTCCCGAAGTGATCAGCGCAAATCTCCAACAGTTGGAAAAGGAGGGGTTCATAGAGAAAAAGGGGAAGCGGTTTCGCATATCTCAGACCCCTGTTGATAGGTGATACATAGCGCCATGAAACGTCCATTTACCATATCTCTGCTGCTCTCTCTCCTGATACTCCTTCCGTCCTCGCTCCTTGCACAGGAGACTACTCACCACACCATGGAAATTCTCTTGCAGCCTGAAAGGCATCTGATAGAGGTTGAGGATACGATAACCCTTCCCAAAGCCCTTTATCCCAATAAGGGAGAGAAACGGTATTTCATCCTCCACAGGGGCCTCAATCCTGTGTCAATAACCAGAGGGGTAAAAATCAGCGGGGTAAAAGAGGGCGCTTTATCTCCCCAGGCAGGTGTCGATGCACATCTACTCTTGTCAGCCAGAGACCCCCTGTTGGAGCTTTATGCAGTGAATCTGCCTCAAGGCAAGCGCTCTTTCACATTGAAATACAAAGACACAATACACCACCCATTACAGCAGCAGATGGGAGAGAGCGACCGCAGTTTCAGAGAAACTCCCGGTCTCATTTCCCCTGATGGTGTTTATCTGGCCGGCTCGTCGCACTGGTACCCATGGTTCGGTAAAGAAATGGTAACCTTTTCCATGAATGTAACAGTGCCGCAAGGGTGGCACGCAGTCAGCCAGGGAGAACGCACCGTATATAAGCATGAAGGCAGACGGGCTCAGGCAGGCTGGCAGGAGGAGAGACCGCAGGATCAGATCTATCTTGTCGCCGGACAACTCACTGAATACATAAAGCAAGCAGGGCCGGTGTCGCTCTCCGTCCTCCTCCGAAACCGTGATGAGATGCTGGCCCAGAAATATCTTGAGACAGGGGCACAGTATCTGGCGATGTACACCGAACTCATAGGCCCCTATCCGTACGGCAAATTTGCACTGGTGGAGAACTTCTGGGAGACCGGTTACGGCATGCCCTCCTTTACCCTTATGGGGCCTCAGGTCATCCGCTTCCCCTTCATTCTCCATTCATCGTACCCCCATGAGATACTGCACAACTGGTGGGGCAACGGTGTCTTCGTTGATTTTGAAAGTGGGAACTGGAGTGAGGGGCTCACCGCCTACCTCGCCGACCATCTCATCAAGGAGCAGCGTGGTCAGGGGGTCGAATACAGACTCACGACCCTTCAAAAGTATCTCGATTATGTGGCCGGGGGTAAGGATTTTCCATTGACGGAGTTCTGGTCACGGCACAGTCCTGCCACCGAGGCCGTAGGCTACGGGAAGACGATGTTCTTCTTCCACATGCTGCGCCTCCAGCTCGGTGATGACCTTTTTACCCGTGCCTTGCGACAATTCTATAGTGACAACAAGTTTACACTTGCAACTTTTGAAGATTTGCAAGATACCTTCTCCGCCGTCTCCGGGAGGGAGCTGAAAACCGAATTCGACCAGTGGATACGACGAACGGGGGCCCCGGAACTCCGAGTGAGGGATGCACATACAACGGTTGAGGGTGAAGGATTCCGGCTCACCGCGGTAATCGAGCAGATACATGAAGGACCGGCCTATAGATTGCGGATACCGGTCGCAGTCCATCTCAAAGATAGTGAAGAGGCGTTTCAGACAACCATACCGATGGATACCAAAGTGATGGAGATATCTCTTCACCTGCCCGCCCTTCCCCTCCGCCTGGATATTGACCCCGAGTTCGACATCTTCCGGCGGCTGGACCGCAACGAAATTCCCCCTGCCCTCTCTCAGGCATTCGGGGCGGACACGGCTCTGATCGTCCTCCCCTCCACAGCGCCGGAGGAGCTTCGGAAGGAATACCGGAGACTCGCCGAGACCTGGCAGCAGTCGCCGACGAGGAAAATCGAAATAAAGCTGGACAGCGACATCGACAGACTCCCCAAAGACCGAACGGTATGGCTCTTCGGCAGGGAGAACCGGTTCACGCCACAGGTCGCTTCT
>JBHHXU010000059.1:0-7979 GCA_046757185.1 Thermodesulfobacteriota bacterium | reverse complement strand
ATTCGTTTTTTTTCGCAATACCGCCAATTCCACTGTCAGATCAGCCAGGGCGAGCGGCCAAGCGTTCCATAGCGCCCTCTTTTACCTGCTGACGTATCCTTGTCAGGTCGGAAGAGTAAAGACCCTCCCGCCTCAATATCTCCGCCGCCGGTTTGTCGCCATGCTGCGTCTCCAGAAATATCTGAAACTTCTTCTCCGGTGAAAGATGTTGCCTGACCTTCTGGCTCTTTAAGGACCCCTCCCGTAACCTGTAGTGTAATACAATCCAACTTTGGAGTCACTAATTCAGAAACGGGGGGGTTTCTTGAGTACTGACAGAGTGGCCTTAATGTTGCCAAGTGGATACACATCGGCAGGGATAACAGCAATTAATAACTACTGGAATACCACCACAGATACTGGTGTAATAGATTCGATGATTTACGACAAGAATGATGACCTAGGCTCAGCGGATTATATAATATATACGCCATTTCTTACTACTCCTGACGTAAACACTCCGGACCCGACTCCTTATCTACAATAGTGGGAATTACACAATGAAATACAGTGTTATACGTCTTACATGGTAATTGGGTGGTAATCAGGTGGTAATTGGGGTGGTAATTGGGGACAGCGACCATTTAGATTTTTGACCATGAAGCTTGCTATATTGCAGACGGTAATTGGGAACAGCGACCATTTAGATTTTTGACTATGAAGTTAATGAAGAACATGAGGTGTTTTGCTGCTTTGCCGTGGTTTACAAGACAAAGCTTTTCAGACTCCACAATAATCACATTCTCAACAAGCAGGTCAATGCAGTACTCCACTATCCGGTTGGAAGTCCTTCTTCATGAACTTCATGTCATGGTGAGGAGTTGCCGAGCTTTTTTTATTCTATCCTCGAGCATCTGTGAAATATGCGTATAGAATCATCCTGTGAATCTTCTCCTTAAGAATCTGTCTTCAGCTTTGAGCTTTTCTATTCTGACACACAACAAAGCCCTCTAACCGGCCTCCCGCCAGCTTTCTCCAACGGCGATATTCACCACGATCGGCACCTCCAGATCGACCACCCCCTCCATCTCGCCGACAACAAGGGCCTTCATACCTTCCATCTCGTCGTGAGGCGCCTCAAAGAGGAGTTCATCGTGTATCTGAAGGAGCATCTTAGACTCCACTGCCTCGGCCTCCATCCTCCCGGCAATCCTTATCATTGCAATCTTGATAATATCGGCAGCGGCGCCCTGAATGGGGGTGTTGATGGCAATCCTCTCACCGAATTTCCTGACTGAATCGATCCTGCTCGTGAGTTCAGGTATGTACCGCTTACGGCCAAAGAGGGAGGCGGTGTACCCCATCTCGGCCGCTTCTCGTATCGTATCGTCGATGAACCGCTTTACCCCCCGGTACCGGTCGAAGTAGCTCTCAATATATTCCCTGGCCTCCTTCTGTGATACCCCCAGCTCTCCCGCGAGGCCGTGGGGCCCCATGCCGTAGATGATGCCGAAGTTGATGGCCTTCGCCCTCCGACGCATCTCTTCCGTCACCAGACCCGGCATGATGCCGAAGATTTCGCTCGCCGTTCTCTGGTGGATGTCCTCCCCTTTTTTGAATGACTCAATGAGGATATCATCGCCGGAGAGGTGGGCCACGATGCGGAGCTCGATCTGGGAGTAGTCGGCCGAGAGGAGGAGGCGCCCCTCATCGGCAATGAAGGCCTCCCTGATTCGTCCCCCGATCTCCGTCCTGATGGGGATATTCTGGAGGTTCGGTTTCGAGCTTGAGAGCCTTCCCGTTGCGGTCACGGTCTGGTTGAAGGAGGTATGAATCCTGCCGGTAGCCGGATTGATGAGCCCGATGAGGGCATCCACGTAGGTCGATTTCAGCTTTGCAAGGTGACGGTACTCGAGGATAACCTTCGGCAGGTCGTGGGTCGCCGCGAGGATGGTGAGAACCTTCTCATCCGTCGAGAAACCGGTCTTTGTCTTTCGTACCGGCTTGAGGTTGAGCCTTTCGAAGAGTATCTCCGCAAGCTGTTTTGGTGAGTTGACGTTGAATTCCATACCGGCCATGCGGAATATCGACCCCTCCCGCTCCTGGAGCATCGACTCAAGCTCTTGGGAGAGGCCGGTGAGCTGCTCCCCGTCAACCCTGATGCCGTGGCGCTCCATTCCTGCCAGCACAGGTATGAGGGGGAGCTCGATCTCCCTGAAGAGGGTTGTGAGACCGGCCTTTTCAAGCTCTTCGGTGAGAAGGGGGGCAAGCCGGCGGAGCGCCTCCGCCTCCGCGCAGAGGAGGGGGGCGCAATGCTCCTCGACAGTAGCGGCGCTGTCTTTGCCCTCCACCTCGCCTATCTCCTCCCCCAACTCCTTCATGGCGACTGACCTGAGTGAGTGGTCGTTGGATGACGGGTTGAGCAGGTAGGAGGCAACCGATGTGTCCATCGTGACACCCCGAAGGGTGATGCCCCTCCTCATGAGGTCAAGGGTGAGCCCCTTTCCATCGGAACCGACCTTCCCCACTCCTTCATCTTCGAGAAGGGGCTTCAACGCCTGAAGGATGACAGGGGCCTCCAACCCCTCCTGCCTCTCTCTTTTCAGAGACGATAGGAGGCAGCAGGGGGCGTCGTTAGTGCGCACTTCAGAGAGGTCATGAATGGGGGCTATGGCGATGGTGATGGCATCGGATTCGGACGGCTCTCCGCTCCCCCTGGGGGAGATGGAGAGGGCGAGGGCAAAGGCGCCGCCCTTTGACAGCTCCCCGATGAGTCGGTCCAGGCTCTCCCTGTCGGCGATCATCCGCGGGGGGCGGTTAACACCTTCCCGAGCCGGTTGCCCACCCTGGGAGTGGGCGGAGAGGTCGCGGAGGAGCCTGTTGAACCCCAGCTCTTGAAAGAGCTCCTTTAGCCGCTCATTGTCTGGTTCCGAAGCGACAAGCTCCTCGAAGGCACACTTCACCGGGGCATTGACATCTATCTCCGCAAGCTCCCTGGAGAGACGGGCCAGTTCTTCGTTATTCTTCAGCTTCTCCTTTATTGCCCTGCCGGTGACCTTATCAATCTCCTCGTAGAGGCGGTCGATGGTCTCAAACTCCTGAATCAGCTTTCTTGCCCCCTTCTCGCCGATGCCCGGCACGCCGGGGATGTTGTCGGAGCTGTCCCCCATGAGCGCCATGATCTCGACAATGCGGCGCGGTTCAACGCCGAACCGTTCCACCACCTCCTCCACGCCGTACCGCTTCCCCTTCATCGTGTCGAGCATCGATATCCCCTCATCGACAAGCTGCATCATATCCTTGTCGCCGGTGACCATCACCACATCGACCCCCCGCTCCCTGCACCGCCTCGCGAGGGTTCCAATGATGTCGTCCGCCTCATACCCCTCAATCTCAAGGGCCGGTATCCTGTAAGCGGCAACAATCTCACGGATATAGGGGATCTGTGGGCGCAGCTCGTCGGGCATCTCCGGTCGCGTCGCCTTGTAGTCGCTGAAGAGCCTGTGCCTGAAGGTAGGACCCTTCGCGTCGAAGGCAACGGCAAGGTGGTCAGGATTGTGCCCCTTTATGAGCTTGAGGAGCATCTGGATGAAGCCGTAGATCGCGTTCGTCGGCAGCCCCTTTTCGTTGGAGAGGTACGGTATCGCGTGAAATGCCCGGTAGATATAGGAGCTGCCGTCAATAAGGAAGAGTCGCTCTCTCTTCATCACACTAAGCGGTTTGACCGGGCTTGCCGGTTGTAGCGGTTGAGAGGGGGAAGTGACAGGCCGAGAGGTGTCTCCCCACGGGGAGAAGCTCAGGCGCCTCCCTCTTGCAGATATCCTTGACGTAGATACACCGCGTGTGGAACCGACACCCCGACGGCGGATGGATCGGGCTCGGTATGTCCCCTCCGATGACCTGTTGTCTCCTCTTCCTCTTCGGGTCGGGGAGGGGGATAGCGGCGAGTAGTGCCTCCGTGTAGGGGTTGACGGGGCGCCGGTAGAGCTCCTCGGCCCGGGCAATCTCCATAATCTTGCCGAGGTACATGACGGCCACCCTGTCGCTGATAAACTCGACAACCCTCAGGTCGTGGGAGATAAAGAGGTAGGTGAGGTTCATCTCCTCTTTCAAATCCTCGAAGAGATTGATGATCTGGGCCTGAATGGAGACATCGAGGGCCGAGATCGGTTCGTCGGCGATGATGAGCTTCGGGTTGAGGGCGAGGGCGCGGGCAATCCCTATCCGCTGCCTCTGACCGCCGCTGAATTCGTGGGGGTACCGGTTGTAGGCGCCCCTGTCGAGACCTACCTTGTCAATGAGCTCCCTCACCCTGTCTGCCCGCTCCGCTCCGGCTGCCACTTGGTGGATCGTCAGCGCCTCCCCGATGATCTCCCCCACCTTCATCCTCGGGTTCAGAGACGCGTAAGGGTCCTGGAAGACGACCTGTATCTCCCTCCGTATCGGCTTCAGCTCCCTGGGAGATAATCTTGTGATATCCCTGCCGTCGAAACGTATCTCCCCTGACGTAGGGTCGAGAAGACGGGCGATAATACGGGCGATCGTTGATTTGCCGCATCCGCTCTCTCCGACAAGGCCGAAGGTCTCCCCGTGGCTCAGTGAGAAGCTTACCCCATCGACGGCCCTCACGACCTCGACGGAGTGTCCCATGACTCCCTTCTTAATGGGGAAGTGCTTTACGACATCTTTTACATGTAGCAGATGATTCATTGCCTTTATCTCTTACTGGCCGGGGCCTTGCGGCAGGCGACCCAGTGCCGCTGTTCGACCTCTCTCAGCACCTGGTCGCTCATGGTGCACTCATTATCCACCCATGGACACCGTTCAGCGAAGGCGCATCCCGTAAGGCTGCCCAGGAATCTCGGGACGGAACCGGGGATTGTCTTGAGCCGGCCCGTGTCATCGTCACCCCTTCCGAGACGGGGCATGGAGTTCAGGAGGCCGATGGTGTAGGGGTGGAGGGGCGTCTCGAAGAGGGACTCCGTATCGGTAAGCTTGACGATCCTCCCCGCGTACATGACGGCGACCTCATCGACCACCTCGGCGATAACCCCGAGATCGTGGGTGATGAGGATCATCGCCATCCGGAAGCGTTCCTGCAACTCCCTGATGAGGGTGAGTATCTGTGCCTGGATGGTGACGTCAAGGGCCGTAGTCGGCTCATCGGCGATGAGCAGACTCGGCTCGCAACTGAGGGCCATGGCGATCATTGCCCGCTGCCTCATGCCCCCGCTCAACTGGTGGGGATACTCATTCACCCTCATCTCAGGAGAGGGTATGCCGACGAGGCCGAGGAGCTCCTTTGCTCTCTCCCTGGCATCCCTCTTCGCAAGGCCCTGATGGAGGGTAATCGCCTCCATAATCTGGTTCCCAATGGTGAAGACCGGGTTGAGGGCCGTCATGGGTTCCTGGAAGATCATGGCGATCTCACGCCCACGTATTTTCATCATCTCCGATGGGGAAAGCGTCAGGAGGTCCCGCCCCTTATAGAGAACCTTTCCCCCCTTGATCCTTCCGGGGTGTTGGAGAAGGCCCATGATGGAGAGGGCGGTAACGCTCTTCCCGCAACCGCTCTCACCGACGATACCGAGGCTCTTTCCCCTGTCGAGGCTGAAGGTAACCCCCCGAACCGCCTCAACCTCGCCGCCCTCGGTAAGGAAGGAGGTGTGGAGGTGCGAGACCTCCAGTAGCTTTTTTCTCTCCATCGTTTAAGTGGAACAACTCCGTAAATCCAAGGTATTCGGACTATTATAGTGTGAACAGCAACGAAACAGCTTGGGAAGCTTAACACGATAGCCTTAATTCGTACAATGTTTTCCTAGCCAAAATCCACCGCCTGATTCTATTAGGACACGGATGAACACGGATTTGCAGGATGGAAAACGCAAAAATGTGTTGCGTCGTGTGTGATACGTCGTGCGCAACCCTGAACCGCTCCTGGTTCAGAGCAATACGCGATATACGCATAACTAACAATCCGTGAAAATCCGCGTCCTATGAAAAAGAAATCATTTTGAGGACATGTCAATCACTCCCCAGGTTAGGTGATGAATTAAGGAAAGAAGGGCACAAAAAAATGTTCGGTTGACTTGCCAGCGCCGTTCATGGTAGCCTTTTTGACGGGCCGAAGTGGTGGAACTGGTAGACACGCCATCTTGAGGGGGTGGTGGGGAGACCCGTGGGGGTTCGAGTCCCCCCTTCGGCACCATGCATATCTTGATTATAGTAATCAGTTAACTCTCTCAATACCCCTTAAAAGTGCGCCCCCAGAGTCCCCAGAGTCGTTAAAAAAAGTTAGTGAAGAGGAGGTTTAGAGGATGAAATATACATTGCAGGTTCTGGCTGTAATAGCGGTGGTAGTGGGATTGGTATTTTGCTGCCGAGAATACTATTGCCGTGCTAAGGAAACGTGCCTATAAGCTCTTCGATTTGCTGTCTACTCCCCCATTTCCTATGATGACCAGATAACCAAAAAGCCCCAAGGCTATAGGCCAAGGGGCTTTTAAGTGCCTTTCCTTGCATTAAAGGGCAAATGCAAGAATAGCAACAAATGCAGCCATAAAGATGCCAAAGACTGTTATTTCAATACCCCGATGGTGATCTCTTAACCAGTGACCAGTCATAGCACTCACCTCCTTATCTTGTGTTCCGATGTCCCTCATTGGACGGACAACTCATTATCTTGATACCCATTATACAGATCAGAGGTTAAGGGAAGATTAGAGGATGCAAGTTTTTTTTGTAATAAATTAACGGTCGCTGGCTAGATAAGAGGAGCGGAGTCGAAAAGAGCTTTCTATGATGTGTTGAATAGTAATGAGATAACGATTTCTATTTGAGATGTTGTATGCTGAAGATCGCTTAAGGGTTGTTTGTTTCAGGAAGGCGCCCGCATCGCATGTCACCATACGTACTTCCCGCAATAGTATAACCTAGCCAGTTTTGATGATGCCTTCAAGAGGCGCAACGAGCTCAATGCCTGGGCCAGCGTCCGCTGCGTAGCTTGATATCTTCAATCAGAAACTGGCGAAAGACCTCGAAGATGTCGGGCCGGTTGAGAAAGTGGGTCTCGCCTTCCTCACTGTCAAGTTCAACCATACACCGGTTAAACCTGAAGATGAGGATGTCCAGCAGATCCTGTTTTGCATTGGCGAGATGCTCTTTGATTTTGTCGGGAGATTCCAGATAACTCGCGTCGAAAACCAGATGGTCTACTTCACTCGAAAGGGCCTCCGCCTTCTCCAGGAAGGCGGGGTCTCTGAATTTGTCTGTCCTTTCGATTGCCTCTCCGGCCCTGCCGGGATCAATAATCCTCATGTAGAACTGATTGAGCCACAAACATAGTGCCTCGTTTTCCATCCTGAACATAACTGACAGACTCCTTTTACGGAATAGTTGACCTGAAACGATGCGATGGTTTCAGGGCGGATTGTTGAGAGCCAGGGGGGCTGTTTAATCTGACACGATTATACTCCTCCTTGCTCCATCCAGTCAACTCTTGTGCCTCTGATGCCTCCTCCTTGCCTTCAGGAGGGTTTTACGATATTTTTTACACTGTGGAGAGCGTAGAGGACTTTTCCAACTGTGAGAGGAGCGGGGGGTAGTGGCAGGCTATGATGATTGAGGTTGACGAGCTTGTACGGTCCAGGAGGAGAACCATCTCCATAGAGGTAAGGAGGGATGCCTCTGTCGTCGTGCGCGCACCCTACAGTGCCTCCAAAAGTGTAATTCAACATTTCGTTCATGAGAAGAGAGGGTGGATTGCACGAAAGCAGGAGTCCGCGCGGGAGCGGGTGAGGATGCAGAAGAGGTTTGTTGATGGGGAGGAGTTCCTCTACCTTGGCCGTCCCTATAAGCTCCAGGTCGTCGATGATGTGCGGAAACCCCTCTCCTTTGACGGGCAGTTCCTTCTGTCGAGAGACCATGCCGTGGAGGGACGACGCCACTTTATCGAGTGGTACAGTGATGAGGCGCAGAGGGCGCTGCCTGAAAGGGTGGAG
>JBHHXU010000058.1:0-8044 GCA_046757185.1 Thermodesulfobacteriota bacterium | reverse complement strand
CATCTCCGCTCAAACCAGCTTCAGCGCCCGTAATAGCTATCTTCTCTTCTATGTAGGGACGGGCGTTTTCCTTTGAACCGATCTCCTCGAGCATGCCAATGACCGCTTCGTTCGCCCCGCCGTGGAGGGGCCCGCTCAATGTGCCGATGGCCGATGAGACAACGGTATACGGGTCGGCAAGTGTTGACCCGACGACACGGGCGCTGAAGGTCGAGGCGTTCATGGTGTGGTCGGCGTGGAGGACGAGGATGACGTCGAGAATCTTTTCTATGACGGGGTCGGGGGTAATCTCGAAGAGCATGTAGTAGAAGTTCGCCGCGAAGGAGAGGTCGTTGTTCGGTTGTATGGGGGCGTCTCCGTGACGCAGCCGGTGACAGGCGGCAACGATTGTGGGCAGCTTCGCAATCAGTCGCACTGCCGACCAGTAGCGCACCTCTTCATCGAGGGTGTCGCGCGCGGGGTAGTACATCCCCATCGCCGAGGTGACCGCCTGGAGGTAGTCCATGGGGTGGCCGTTTTCCGGAAGGTACTCCATCATCCTGAGTATCTTCAGCTTAAGCCTCGTGTGACAGGTAATATCGATGGTGAGCCTTTCCAGCTCGTCAGCAGTAGGGAGTTTCCCATAGAGGAGAAGATGGCAGACCTCCAGGAAGGAGCTCTCCTCGGCGAGGGTGTTTATGGGTATGCCCCGGTATTCGAGTATCCCCTTTTCACCGTCGATGTAGCTTATTGCCGACTCCGCAGCCGGGATCCCCGCGAGACCGGGTACTACGGCCATTTCCCTCTCTTCCATACAACCTCCTGAATGCGATTAGTTCTGACTAGTTCATGGTAAACGCTTATCAGAAAAACTATCATACTTGTTCATATCTTACAAATAAAAACCGCCGAGAGGGGACTTGTCTGTGCGCCGGGGGTAAATGATAGTGGAGTAGAAGGCGACATGAAGAAAGATTTGAGAAAATTTTCCCCGGGGTGGCAGTGGCGCGTATTTCGCTGTTAGAATATCTTCTTCGAGTGTTTTTTCAGATAGTCGAGTATGGTGTTCTTCTCTTCCTCTGTGAGGGGCGCCCTTGCGCCTGTTGCTTTAACCCGCTCCTCCATGGCGGGAATGAGTCGCTTCCACGTCTTAAAGGTGTGCTTCTGCGGCTGGGGGGCGAGGTGGCATCCGCCGCACTTTGCGGCATAGAGAATTCCCTCCGGCGAGTTGACCTCAGGCAGTCCCTGTTCACACCCCCCGATCAAGATGAGAATGCCGAAGAAGAGGCCCCCTTTTATCAACCTGTTCATCCCTGACTATCTCACCAATAGCACAAGATTTTTGTTAACTCCTCTCCTGAATGCCAGCAGCCTAATAAAAAATTATAGGGCAACTATCCGGGAAATGCTTTAAAAAAATACCCCTCACATCAGGCGACACGGTCCTCTCTTCAGACGCCCGAAAAGGTGATTGCACGGACCGGCGTTGGGGCGATACCGGTATGCATGCAACCCTACAGCTCATTTCTGCTCTGTAACGGCTCTAGGGGAGGTAAAAATATATTTTTAAATACATTTAGGGTTTAAAACCAGCTTTTTTTATGTTATCTAACCGTGTATGGGCGGTTTATTTCAAAGACTGAAAGAGGGGCTGGTAAAGAGTACCCAGAAGATCGTTTCGCAGATCGACGATGCCTGCAACCCCGAGGTGTCGAGGGAGGACCAGCTGGTGTTGCTTGAAGAGGCCCTGATTGCGTCCGATCTCGGGGTGAACGCCGCCCTTGCCGTTGTCGATATCATCCGGGATTCTGAGTTTACACGGGACCCGAAGGAGCTCAGGAATCACGTACGGGAGGCTGTGTTCTCCATCCTCAAGGAGGTGGAGAAGCCCCTCGTGATAGATAAGCGGCCCTTTGTCATGATGGCCCTCGGTGTGAACGGGGTCGGGAAGACGACGACAATCGGGAAGCTGGCATCCCGTTACGTGAGGGAGGGGAA
Source organism: Thermodesulfobacteriota bacterium (assembly GCA_046757185.1). Lineage (GTDB taxonomy): Bacteria > Desulfobacterota > GWC2-55-46 > S146-70 > JAUXIU01 > JBHHTR01. The sequence goes on along the minus strand of JBHHXU010000058.1, from coordinate 6,067 downwards.
CAAGGTCTTCCTGGCCGCAGCTGACACCTTCAGGGCCGCCGCTATTGAACAGCTCATGGCGTGGGGGGAGAAGACCCGTTGCGAGATTATACGACAAGAGCAGGGGGGGGATCCCGGGGCGGTCGCCTATGATGCCGTGAGGGCTGCCGTAGCGCGGAGGGCGGATATTGTGATTTTAGATACAGCGGGGAGGTTGCATACCAAGGTAAATTTAATGGAAGAGCTTAAAAAGATTAAGCGGGTGGTGGAGAGGGAGCTCCCCGGTGCTCCCCACGAAAACCTTCTTGTCCTGGACGCGTCAACGGGGCAGAACGCCATCAATCAGGCCCATCTTTTCGATGAGGCCATCGGAGTGACCGGAATTGCACTGGCGAAGCTCGATGGGACAGCAAAGGGAGGCATTATCGTTGCCATAGCAAAGGAGTTTAATATCCCCATACGATTCATCGGAGTAGGGGAGAAACTCAATGATCTGAGGGACTTTGATGCGAGGGAGTTTGTGGACGCCCTCTTGTAAGGCAGGGGAACTCGATGGTGAGAACCCCCTTGTCGGGGATGGTGGTATCGCCTCATGATAACTAACGGTGGGAAAAAACGGTCGGACTTTGTCCTGCTGAGGGCAAACAGGAGGAAAAACTTCAGGGGCCATCTTCTGGTGCTTAAGGTGAAGGGCTCCTCGAGAGACAGGAGCTTCTTTGGCTATGCCAAGACCATCAGCCGGGATGGGATGTTCATCGCCTCAATAAATCCGAAAGAGGTGGGGGAGGAGTTCGCCATAGAATTTATACCGCCCACCATGCATGTCCCCGTCACCTGCCGTTGCACGGTCATATGGCGGAGGGAGTATAGGCCTGATGCACCAAAAGAGCCGGGAATGGCCATTAAGTTTCTCGACCTTGATGATAAGACAAGAGAGGTAATCAACAACTGGGCGAAGAATCTGACCAATGCGTGAAGAGTATGCAACGGCTCTTCTCCTCTCGGCACCTTTCCTCCCATCCTTTGATGGAACAATCGTCTTCATGATTTCACCACATATCCCGTAAGGGAGATGCCTCTGGCTAGGGATGACATCACTGACCATATTCAGCTTCTTCGGCGGAATACTCCTCCTGCTGTACGGAATGAGGCTCATAGGAGAGGGCCTTCAGAAGGCAGCCGGCGCGAGGCTCAGGGGTTTCCTCCTGACCGCAACCAGCAACCGTTTGAGAGGGGTGGGGGTCGGTGCGGCGATAACCGCCCTCCTTCAGAGCTCGAGTGCGACGACGGTCATGCTCGTCGGTTTCGTCGGGTCGGGACTCCTCGGCCTGAAGGAGACGATGGGGGTCATCCTCGGGGCCGATATCGGCACAACAATAACCGTCCAGATTATCGCTTTCAGGATATACGACTACTCAATAGCGATTGCAGGTTTTGGCATACTCCTTACGCTCCTCGGCAGGAGGGGAGCTGCCAGGGATACGGGTTACGCAATCCTCGGCTTCGGTTTTGTCCTCCTCGCCATCAAGATCCTTATCGATACCTTCGAGCCTGTTACGGCAGACCCCTTCTTTAAAGACCTCCTCCTGGGCTTCAGCAAGGACCCCCTTGCGGGTACGATTATCTCCGCCGTGCTGACGGCCCTCCTCCACAGCAGCGCGGCGACGCTTGGCATCGCCATATCGGCCGCTTACGGAGGTCTCCTCTCTCTCGATGCGGCGGCGCCTATTGTTCTCGGTGCGAATATCGGTACCTGTGTCAGCGCTGTTGTGTCGAGCATCGGCGCCTCAATTGATGCCAGGAGGGTTGCCCTCGCCCATATCCTCTTTAAGGTGGTGGGGGTCCTTATCGTCCTCCCCTTTCTGGGGCGGTTCACCCATCTCGTGTCACTTGCGACTGACGATCTCCCGCGGCAGATAGCCTATGCCCATACCTTCTTCAATATCGGCCTCGCCCTCCTCTTCCTCCCCTTCATCGGCCCCTTTACCGTTATCGTCAAGAAGCTTCTGCCGGAACGAAAGGGCGTTATCAGGTTTGGCCCGAAGTATCTGGACCCCCTCGTCCTTACCACACCGCCCCTCGCCATCGGACAGGCCACGCGGGAGGCTCTTCGACTGGCTGACATCGTCCAGGAGATGCTGCGCCGGTCCATCGATGTCTTCATGAGAAATGACACACTCATCCTTGATAGAATCGAAGAAAAGGACAATGACGTGGACCTCCTGGACAGGGAGATAAAACTCTACCTGACGAAGCTTTCGAGGGAGAGCCTCTCCGAGGAACAGGCGAAGAGGGAGATGGAGATTATTACCTTCACCAACAACATGGAAAATATCGGGGATGTGATAGACAAGAATCTGATGGAGCTGGCAAAGAAGAAGATAAGGGACAACCTCGCCTTTTCGCGGGAGGGGATGGCGGAGATTCGGGAGTTACACGAGAAGGTCATGGAGAATTTCGCGCTGGGGACGGTCACCTTTGCCGGAAGCGATGTGGAGCTTGCCCGCCGGCTGATCAACCATAAGGCAAAGGTGGCGGAGATGGAGAGGGATATGCGTCAGGCCCACATCAACCGGCTTCACAGGGGACTGAGGGAGTCGATCGATACGAGCGCCATTCACCTCGATATACTGACAAACCTACAGCGGATAAACTCTTACATTGTCAACATCGCCTATCCGATACTGGAGAGGGAGAAGCGGGACTAGTCCTTGACCTTCCAGACGGTCCCCTTCGGGGTGTCCTCGAGCACCACCCCCCGCTCCGCGAGTTCGTCCCGTATCTCGTCGGCCCGTTTGAAGTCCTTCCGACTCCTCGCCTCGTTCCTCTCCGCTATGAGCTTCTCTATCTCGTCAGCGGTGAGAGAGCCTTCCTGTAAAAAGTGCTCCTTTATCGACTTCAGGTAGTCGCCCGGCGATGCGGTAAAGAGACCCAGCACCCTGCCCACCCGTTCAATGCCCTCCTTTGCAGAGAGGAGGATGGCCGATGCATCGGGAGAGGCCATGGCGGTCCGGTCGTCCATGAGCCTGTTGACGGTGCGGATAAGCTCGAAGAGTTGGCCGACGACTATTGCCGTATTGAAGTCGTCGTCCATGGCCTCCTCGAACTCTCCAATGAGTCTTGAGGCCCTCTCGTGGGTCTCTTTCACAACACCGCTCAACTGTTCGGACGCTATCGGCTCAGTGTGCCCCTTTGAGCCGGCTATTGCCTCCTCCATCCTCCCGATGGTCACATAGCCCCGCTCCAGCGCCGCCTCGGCGTCCTTCAGGTTCCTCTCACTGTACTCGATGGGGCTCCGGTAGTGGCTGGAGAGGAAAAAGAGGCGCAGCACCTCCCTGTGGTACTGCTTCAGGATGTCCCGTATGAGGAGGATATTCCCCAGGGACTTGCTCATCTTCTCCTTTTCCATGTTCACGAAACCGTTGTGGAGCCAGTAGTTAACAAAAGGCCTGCCCGTTGCCGCCTCGGACTGGGCGATCTCGTTCTCGTGGTGGGGGAAGATCAGGTCCTTCCCCCCCCCGTGGATGTCGAGGGTGTCGCCGAGGAACTTGCGGCTCATCGCCGAACACTCTATGTGCCATCCCGGCCTCCCCCTCCCCCAGGGGCTCTCCCAGAACGGTTCCCCCGGTTTGCTCGCCTTCCAGAGGGCGAAATCGAGGGGGTCTCCCTTCCTCTCGTCAATCTCGACCCGCGCTCCCGACTCGAGCTCCTCGATGTTCTTCCCCGAAAGTTTTCCGTAACCGGTAAACTTCCTGACGCTGTAGTAGATGTTGCGGCTCCGCTTTTTCCCCGGGTCGGCAGTCTCAACCCCTTCGCCCTCTACCTCGTAGGCGTGCCCCCTGTCGATGAGTGTCTGTATGAAAGTTATCATCTCCTCCATGGTCTCCGTTGCCCTGGGCCTGAAATCGGCCGGCGTGACCCCGAGCGCCGCCATGTCCTCATCGAATGCCTTTATGAACCGCTCCGCGATCTCCTCGGAGGAGACCCCCTCCTGGTTTGCACGGTTGATAATCTTATCGTCAACATCCGTGTAGTTCCTGACATAGGTCACCTCGTAGCCCCGGTACTTGAGGTAGTGGTAGATGACATCGAAAGCCACCGCGCTCCGGGCGTGACCGATGTGGCTCAAATCGTAGACCGTCGGGCCGCAGACATACATGGATACCTTCCCCTTTTCGAGGGGGGTAAAATCCTCCTTCTGTCGTGTGAGTGAGTTGTAGAGCCTGATGGACATTCCTCACCTTCCTGCATTGAGTCGTCTGCTCCGGTGTGAGCGGCAACAGCCGTTGGATTATAGTACGAAATTCATCTCATTTCTACCGCTTTTCGTTCTCTTTAACCTGTTCTTGTCCATTTCCGTATTCTGACTGATAATAAGGTTCGTCGCTGCGGAGAAGTGGCACATGGATATCCATTTCACGGCTAAGAAAGATTTATGGCGATGGGAACTCATCAATGACCTCCTGCGTAATCGTCTCTATTGTAAAATTTTGAAGGTGTTGTACAGGCGTGTCGAGTTCATATCCTACAAGGAGTAGGGGGCAGGAAACGGTCCTCTGCATAAAGAGGACAAGAGGGCCTCATTTGAAGAATCTCCCTGCATGCGTTCTTGGTTGCAGGCTAATAAAAGGCATCTTTCACACGGCCCGATAGCCCTTCACCTTACCTGATCTCTCCCCCCCAGGTTTTTCAGGATTTCCCACGGCGCGTGTGAGCGGTTGAGTGTATAAAGGTGGATAAGGGGAACTCCGCCCTCGAAGAGCCCCTGACACTGGCGTGTTGCATGTTCGATCCCGTACGCCTCGACCGCCTTTTCGTCTCCCTGAAGCTCTTCGAGCCTCTTCATGAGCCCCTTCGGGATGGAGGCACCGCACATCTCGGTGAAGCGCTTCACCTGCCCAAGATTGAGGATCGGCATGATCCCCGGAATGATGGGGACGCTTATCCCCGCCCTCTCCGCGCGGTCGAGAAAGTCGAAGTAGAGGTTGTTGTCGAAGAAGAGCTGGGTTATGATGAATTCCCCTCCCGCTTCGACCTTCCTCTTGAGGTTTTCCATGTCCTTTTGGATGGATGGACTCTCCGGGTGTCCCTCGGGGTAGCCGGCCACACCGATGCAGAAATCATATCTTCCCTTGATGAATTCTACCAGTTCATTGGCATACCGACAGCCGCCCTCTTGGGGAATGAAGACCTTCTCCCCTTGAGGGGGGTCTCCACGGAGCGCCAGGACATTCTCTATCCCCTTCTCGCTGATCTCTGAGAGCACACTGTCGATCTCCTCCCTTGTCGCCCCGACGCAGGTGATATGGGCCATGCCCTCGATCCCTATCTCATGCTTGATCTTTGCCGTGAGGTCGATGGTCTTCCGTCGTGTGCCACCTCCCGCACCGTAGGTGACGGAGACGAAGGTCGGATTGAGCTCTTTCAACCTCCCGATTGTCTTGTAGAGCTCCTCAAAGCCGTCATCTTTCTTTGGAGGAAAAAACTCAAAGGAATAACTGTGGTTGGTTTGATTAAGGAGATCTCGAATCTTCATGGCGGGACATTATAGCATCGGGGGAAGCGGGGAACAATCTAATTATTAGTTACAGGAATCCCGAGGTGTTTATACTTTAAGCTCTGTCTCCCACTTTATCGGATTTGTGAGACAATAAACAGCGGGACATCTCTCTCGGGCCAGCTCCTCAAGCTCCTTTAACTTTCCTTCCGGGGCATCACTCTCTATTTCAAGAGTAAACTTTACACCCTCTATGATAGGATTGTCAGCGAGGCCAAGGACCTTAGAGAAATTTACATAACTCTCTGCAGTGACCTTAAGCTTTCTCAGTTTTATCCCTTCCATTGCTGCAAGTGTTGCAAAGGTAGCTGTGTAACATGAGGCGGAACCATACATACAATAGTGCATGGGGCCAGGTCTGGTTCCACTTCCCCCTAAGAAAGTAGGTTGTTCCGCCTCCATAATTACCTTGCCTCCTTCATACTGGATCAGAGAGGTGAACTGAACCCCCTCACTTGTATTCCACTCCCCCTCTATCTTGTTTACCTTCTTGGCCTTCGATGAATCATCCTCGATGCTTTCAACAACTTC
>JBHHXU010000057.1:0-8359 GCA_046757185.1 Thermodesulfobacteriota bacterium | reverse complement strand
GGATGATCGAGGAGGGGTACCGGATAGTGATTACCCACGGGAACGGCCCCATCGTCGGGAACATCGTCATCCAGAACGAGGCGGCACGGAACACCATCCCCCCCATGCCCCTCTACATCTGCGACGCCGACTCCGAGGGGGGGATCGGATTTGTCATCCAGCAGACCCTCTACAACCGGCTCAGGAGAATCCACACGGTGCGGGAGGTGGTGACCGTCATCACCCAGGTCGTCGTCGACGAGGGGGACCCCGCCTTTGAGGAGCCGACCAAGCCGATAGGCCCCTTCTACAGCAGGGATGAGGCTGGTGTGCTGGAGCGGGAGAAGGGGTGGAGAGTGGTGGAGGACAGCGGGAGGGGGTACCGGAGGGTCGTCCCCTCACCTCAACCTCTGCGTGTTATCGAGAGTAATGTTATCGGGGAGCTCGCCGCATCCGGTGTGGTGGTAATCGCCGCAGGCGGAGGGGGGGTTCCCGTCATCGAGCTTCCCGACGGGAGGCTCAGGGGGGTGGAGGCCGTCATCGACAAGGACCTCGCCACGACCGTCCTCGCCGGAGAGATCGGCGCAGAGCGCATCATCAACCTGACCCAGGTGGATCGGGTCTATCTTAATTTCGGACAGGAAAATCAGAGGGGGTTACGGGATGTCACCCTCGACGAGATAAGGGGATACTACGACGAGGGGCATTTCCCGCCGGGGAGCATGGGGCCGAAGGTCGAGGCGGCCATCATGTTCCTGGAAAAAGGCGGCAGAGAGGTGATTATCACCGCGCCCGAATGTATCGAAGAGGCGATGGAGGGGAGGGGCGGAACGAGGATAGGCCACAACCCTGGAAACCAATGAAAGGGACTAACCCAAAGTCAGGCTGAAGACTGAAGGTTTTGAGGCTAACAGCTACAGCCTACATAATAAAAGGCTATCTGTTCGGGAGTGTCCCTGCAATCAAATGGACACGTGCCGGATGAAACCTACTTTGTCTCCGCCACATAGACCCCGTCCCACCCGTCGGGCGGCGGCGCAGCGATATACTCCTCGCACCTCCTGATATAGAGGGCGGTCGCCCCGTCTTCGGGGAAGGCCTTGCTGATATCCCTGAACCGTTCCGCCGCCTCCGCGAATGCCCTCCTCTTGTAGAGGACAAGGGCCTCGGTAAAACGGTCTGCAAGCTCCGCCTTTTCACTGTTCCCTCTGCCGAAATCCATCAGTTCAAAGATCGCCACCCCCTTCTCCCTCCCTTTCACCCGCACCGTGTCGATCTCCCTGAAGAGGAAGTCGTCGGCAACACGTCTCCTCGTGTCCTCACTCACCAGAATTGAGGTGCCGTAGAGCTTGTTCATCCCCTCAAGCCTCGACGCGAGGTTTACCGCATCACCTATCGCCGTATAGTCGAACCGCAGATCGGCGCCCATGTTACCGACAACGGCGTCCCCCGTATTGACGCCGATGCCGATAAAAATCGGCAGATACCCCCTCTCCCTCCACCCCCTGTTCAACACCTCCAGCTTCTCCATCATCGTAAGGGCCACGGTGCACGCCCTCTTCGGGTGGTCAGGGAGGTCAACGGGGGCGTTGAATATCACCATGATGGCATCGCCGATATACTTATCGAGGGTTCCCCCCTCCCTGAGAACAATCTCCGTCATGGGGGAGAGGTAGTTGTTGAGAAGTTGAACGAGCTCCTCAGGCTGAAGCCGTTCGGAGATGGAGGTGAAGGCCCTGATATCAGAGAAGAGCATGGTCACCTCCCGCTTCTCGCCACCAAGCTGCAACTTATCCGGGTCCTTGAGTATCTCCGTAACGACACTCTGCGATATATAGGTGCTGAAGGCCTTCTTCAGGTATCTGCTCTTCCCCTCAACGACGATATTCCTGTACGCCTCAAGGGAGAGGTAAGAGAGCGATACGGCAAGGAGGGGGTAGATAACGGTAGCGGTAATGCCGTAGGTGACAAAGAGGAAAAAGTTTACGAGAACGGAGAGGGAGAGGATTCCCCCGAATATCAGGAGGCTTGTAAAGGTGCGGTGGACTTTACCAATGATGACCGAGAGGAGAAGGGGGAGGAAGAGTATGGAGATAACATCAATGCCGACAACCCTGCTGTCCCTGATGAGGAACCGCCTCTGAAGGGTGTTCGCCGCAACGGTCGCATGGGTCTCGACGCCGGGGAAGAGGGGGTCGAGTGGAACCGCCCGTATATCGTAGACGCCCTTCTCCGTCACACCGATGAAGACCAGCTTTCCCTCAATGGCCTCCGGGGGAATCTCCCCCTTCAGAAGCCCCGCGGCGGAATAGGTTGGAATCGTTCCGCCGCCGCCATAGAAGTTCAGTGTGAATCCTCCCCCCTCGTCAAGGGGGAGATGGTACTCTCTTATGGAGAGGTCGTCCACACCGTACGCCGCCAACTGGACGATTATCTCGCCGCCGATATAGTGTCTCAACGCCTCCAAGGCGAGCGACGGGTAGAGGGCGCCGTCAAAGAGGAAGAGGAGCTGGGCATTCCGGTAGATGCCGTCGTGATCGGGAATGATGTTGAAGGAGCCGAAACCGCTCGCCCCCTCCCCTATCTCCCGTATGTTCGCCTCAACCGCGGGAAACTCGATAATCGGCACCTCCTCAACATCGTCGAGGAGCTTGATTGCCTTGATTCGCGACCGCTCCATCTGACTGAGAGCCCACTCCCCAACCTCCTCGGTAGCGTCCTCCCTGAAGAAGTAGCCCATGACGACATTGCCGACCCCCCTTATCGCCTCCGCAAGGGCCACATCCCGTGTCTTCGATTCGGTTTCGGAGAAGACGATATCGAGGGCGACCACCTTTGCGGACGCAAGGGACTCCATGAGCCTCGCCATGACCGCCCTTGACCACGGCCATCGGCCAAGCTCATTGATACTCCGCTCATCCACCGCAACAATGACGACATCGTCACCGGGGTGGGAGGCGCCCCTCGCCAGGAAACGGGCATCGCTCGCCTTTAGATCAATGGCCTCCAGCAGGGTGGGCTTGTACCAGTAGAGGAAGAAGGTAACGAGAGAGGAAATAACACCGAAGAGAATAAAGATGTGTATGCCCGTCTTAAGAGAGCGTACGAAACCCTTCATTCACCACGTCCATCGAGTTCTTCGAGGAGAAGCTTGATGGTTGATGCGTGCATTCCAGAGGGATACTCTCTGAGATACCGCTCAAATAATGACTTTGCCTGTCTCTTATCGCCGGTCTCCATAGAGATCATCCCCGCCGAGTAGAGGGCGTTCTCTACATGAGGGAGTTTAGGATAATCCCGTATGACGGTGAGGTACTCATCCATTGCCTTTTTCATGAGGCCCATGTTCCTCGAATAGACCGTTCCCCTTTCGAGGTGCGCCTCCGCCTTCACTTCGGCCCTCTCGGTGAGGTCGGCGGCAATCTGGAAGACCTCCAGGGCATCCTCATACCGCCCGCTGTCCGCCAGGTAGTGACCGTACTTGATGTTCCATCGTGCAAGTATGATGGGAAGGTTGCCCGCCTCCTTCCACTCGACAGGGGCATCGACGTCGGTGACGGCGGCAAGATGGTCTCTCGCATGGGCGAGGGGGGTTCCGGGCTCAATCCCGACCGGCTCAATAGGGGCATGTCCCCTGGTGTTCTCCGTCATGGTGTCCGGGCGAAGCGAGACCTCCTCCCCCTTATTCCCCATTACCCCGGTCTGACCCTCCGTTCCGAAGAAGATGTTCGCCTTACCCTGATTCATCACCATGAACTCCGTCCCCTTCACCCCCGCGACCCCCGTCGGGGTCTTTACCCTTATATCGGTTCTCCCCGAAAAACGTGTAATGGAGGTCCTCAATTTCCCCTTCACAAGGGCGATCCTCCCCTTCCTCTTATGGCGGCCAACGAGGAATTGCGTGATCTCAAGCTCCGTCTCGTTCCCCAGGGTCAGTCTTGAACCATCCTCCATTCCTATCTCCATCCTTCCATCCGTGCCCGTCTTCACCCGGTCCCCCTTGAAGAGGCTCTGCCCCTTCTTCACAACCGACCACTGCTTCCCCTTCTTGCTCATATAGTAGTTCGCTCCACTTCCCTTTTCAATGGTACCGACAGGGGAGGAGGCGTGGAGCGGTGAAGCAAAAAGGGCGAGGAGGCCCACCAGAAGAGTGAAGATGAGGGGAGAACTCCACCTTTGCCACTCCTGACACAGCCAGGGAAACCACTTCGGGATGATATATGCCACTCTTCTCATTTCAACCTCCATGTAATCTCAGTCTGCCCGAGGACGCCGGTTATGATGAGGGTGAAAGAGCGGGTCTCGTCGTTTATCAACGGTAGCTCTCCCTTCTCACTATACTTCGGGAATATCACGACATAGCCGTAGCTCCACGGATCAAGGTCCGGGTAGAACTCCCTTATGAGGGGGCTCTCTTCATCGACACGCCGCACCTCTACAGGGCTCACCCTCTCATCCCGGTCGTTCTTGAGATAGAGTTTCCAGACAGAGTCGCTCCTGTCAAGGTCGTTCCATCGGCCCTCCGGTGTATAGACAGCAAGGAAGAACTCCTCACCCTCCTCATACCTCGCCTTCTCGCCCGCCAGAAGCTTCTCCCGCTGGTAGCTGTCGAGTCGATACCTCTTCTCATACTCCCGGACATAGGCCTCCCTGAGCCCCCACCCACGGTAGGTTGCATGGACGACGAGCCTCGATTCCATCCCCCGGTAGACCTTTCCCTCACTCGTCCACTTCTCAATAAGCCTGGAATAGGGAGGCCCGTCGGGCTTCACCTCCCCTCGCCCGGAACAGGAGACCAGCAGAGCAAGAGAGGAGCCGCAAAAGAGTACCAGCAGACAGAGCGGCAGGAAGGCGTCGGCACATCGTGGGCGGCTCTGTAGAAACCTCATAACTGCTCCTCCCTTACTATCTCCCCTCTGGTAAAAATGGCTCTGAAGTCGTAACCGGCCTCCCGTATCGCATCGGCGCCCCCCTCGTCGCGATCAACGACGGCAACGATTGCGACAACCTCCAGCCCCTCCTCCTCGGCCCTCTTTGCGGCCTTTATGGATGAGCCGCCCGTTGTCACCACATCCTCCACAACGACCACCCGCGCCCCCTCCCTCAGATTCTTCTTCCCCTCTAACCACGCCCCGATGCCGTGCGACTTCGGCTCCTTTCGAATGATGAATGCGGGAAGGGGTCTCTTGTCGATATAACTCATCAGTGAAACCGCGGTGGCTATAGGGTCCGCCCCCATCGTCGGCCCCCCGACCCCGTCAACCTCCATCCCTGAAATCATACTGTAGATAACCTCCCCCACAAGGTAGGCGCCCTCAGCATTGAGGGTCGTCTGCCGGCAGTCGATATAGAAATCGCTCTTCCTCCCCGACGCGAGGGTAACCTCCCGTCTCTCGTAGGAGAGCGTCCTGATGATGGTGAGGAGACGGGACCGCAGTTTATCCAGATCTTCGTGAGTTTTCATCCTGCCACGTTCATGCAAAGAGCTTTAACTGGGGTATCATCATCTCTTCCGGGAACTCCAAGGGATATGCGCTGGTAAAACAGGCATCACAGAAGGAACCGCCGGCCTGAGAAACCGCCCTGTAGAGCCCCTCTATACTGAGATAGCCCAGGGTGTCGGAGGTAATGTACCGCTTTGTCTCATCTACGGTGTGAGAGGAGGCGATGAGCTCCTGCTTCGTCGGTGTATCGATACCGTAGTAACAGGGACAGACGGAAGGAGGAGAGCTAATCATCATGTGTACCTCTTTCGCACCGGCACTCCGCACCATCTTTATTATTTTTCTACTCGTTGTCCCCCTGACAATCGAGTCATCGATGACCACCACCCGCTTCCCGTCAATAACATCTCTCACCGCATTGAGCTTTATCTTGACGCCGAAGTGGCGTATGGCATCCTGGGGCTCGATAAAGGTCCTCCCCACATAGTGGCTCCTGATGATTCCCATCTGGAAGGGGCGCCCCGACTCCTCCGCATACCCTATCGCCGCGGGGACGCCCGAGTCAGGAACGGGAATGACGATATCGGCCTCGATGGGGTGCTCCCTGGCCAGTTCGATACCGAGGTTTTTTCTTACCCTGTAGACATTTGCGCCAAATATATCGCTGTCGGGCCGGGCAAAATAGATAAACTCGAAGACACACGGGGTATAGGGCGCCTGAGCAAAGGGTTTAATCGACTTGACTCCTCCCCTGTCTATGAGAAGTATCTCCCCCGGCTCCACATCACGCACATACTCGGCCTCAACGAGGTCAAAGGCACACGTCTCCGACGCAACGATCCAGGCATCCCTGAGTTTCCCCAGCGCGAGGGGCCTGAAGCCGTTCGGGTCACGGGCGGCAATCATCCCCGTCTCGGTCAGGAGGAGGAGGGAAAAGGCCCCCCTCACCCTCCTCAGTGCATATATCAGTCTATCCACCAGTGTGTTTCCCTTGGAGGTGGCAATGAGGTGGGTAATGATCTCCGTGTCCATGCTCGACTGGAAGATGGAGCCGTGGGCTTCCAACTCGTCCCTCAGGATGCGGGCATTCACGATATTGCCGTTCTGGGCTATCGCTATCTCCCCCCTGGAGTATTCAACAACGAAGGGTTGAGCATTCTTGAGGAGGCTCTCGCCCGTTGTAGAGTACCTCACGTGTCCGATTGCGGAGGAGCCGCTAAGCCCCGTCAGCACCTCCTCGCTGAAGGTATCCGCAACGAGACCCATGGCCTTATGGGTGTGGAGACGCTCCCCGTTGGATGTAACAATACCGCAGCTCTCCTGTCCCCTGTGCTGCAGGGCATAGAGGCCGAGATAGGTAATATTGGCCGCCTCCGGGTGGCCGAAGATGCCGAAAATGCCGCACTCGTCTTTAAACTTATCTGTTCTCACTGACATTCTCATTTCAAGTAAAGGTTATAAATGGATCAAGCTGTTAATGTAATACCCCTTCAAGGACACCCTGCCACGCCTCCTGCATCGCGGCAACATCGAGATCAATCAAGCCGTTGATCCTCAGACGATCTCCTCCAACCCTCCCGATAGCGGTTGCAGGCACCCCGCTCCTCTCCGCGAGCGAAAGAAGAGAGTCCAGGTTATCTTCCGCCACGGTTATCACCGCTCTCGACTGGCTCTCACCAAAGAGGAGTGCATCCCCTCTCATGTCGGAGGGATGGAAGACAATGTCGGCGCCCACCCCCCCATCCGGATTTCCCATGCAACACTCCGCCACTGTAACGGCGAGACCGCCCTCGGAGCAGTCATGAGCGGATTTTAGTATACCACTCTTTACGGCATTAAGACAAAAGTTGTGTAGACCCTTCTCTCTTTTCAGGTCGAGGCTGGGGGGTTCTCCTCTATCAAGGTGGTGTGCCACCCATAGATACTCGCTTCCCCCCAGATTCTCATCCGTCGAGCCGATGAGGAGGATGAGATCGCCGTCATCCTTGAAGGTGTGCGTCACGTAGCACTCAACGTCATCCAGCAACCCGACCATGCCGACCGTCGGGGTGGGATAGATGGACTCCCCCGACGTCTCATTATAGAGGCTCACGTTCCCGCTCACCACGGGGATATCCAGCGCCCGACACGCCTCCCCCATTCCGGCTATGGACTCCTTGAACTGCCACATTATCTCGGGCTTCTCCGGATTGCCGAAATTGAGGCAGTCGGTCAGCGCCAGGGGGCGTGCACCGACCATAACGAGGTTCCGCGCGGCCTCAGCTACCGCAATAGCCCCGCCGGTGAACGGGTCGAGATAGCAGTACCTGCTATTACAGTCGGCCGTCACCGCAACCGCCTTCTCTGTCCCCTTAATGCGTACCACCGAGGCGTCGCCCCCGGGAAGGACGACCGTATCGGTCCTCACCATGTGGTCGTACTGACGGTAGACCCACCCCCTGCTGCATATATTGGGCGACGAGAGGAGGGTCAATAGAACGGCGTTATAATCGTCCGGCTCATCGACATCCTCCATATCCAGACGCTGCACCTCATCCTGCCAGGATGGCCTCCGTGCTGGCCTGTCGTAGCTCGGGGCATCGTCCGTCAGGGCGGTCACGGGAAGAGAGGCGACGACATTATCCCCCTCTTTGAGGGTCACGAGGCCGTCATCGGTCACCCTCCCGATAACGACGGCATCGAGATCCCACTTCCGGAATATCTCGGAGACCGCCTCCTCACAACCCACCCTCGTTACGAGGAGCATCCTCTCCTGTGATTCGGAGAGCATCACCTCGTAGGGGGTCATCCCCTCCTCCCTCCTCGGTACGAGGGAGACGTCAAGCTCGATACCGTTACCACTACGTCCTGCCATCTCCACACTCGATGAGGTCAGTCCGGCAGCCCCCATATCCTGAATACCGACCACCCACTCTTTCTTCATCAACTCGAGGCAG
>JBHHXU010000056.1:0-8364 GCA_046757185.1 Thermodesulfobacteriota bacterium | reverse complement strand
CTCTCATCGCCGCGCTGGTCCTGGCGCTGAAATTTTACCGTTCAACGGAAAAGGGGAGATACAACTGGGACAGGTTAACCCTGAAGATCCCTATCTTCGGCCCCCTCATGCTTAAATCGATAATGGCCCGTTTTTCGAGGGTCCTCGGCAGTCTCTACAAGAGCGGCCTCCCCATACTCCAGTCGCTGGATATCGTTTCGAGAACGGTCGACAACGTGGTTATCGCACGGTCGATCAAGGCGATTGAGGAGGATGTGAGGGCGGGGAAGGGTATTACTGAACCGATGACGGAGAGCGCCCTCTTCCCCCCCATGGTCGTACAGATGGTTGCGGTCGGCGAGGAGACGGGGGGGCTGGACGAGATGCTTGAGAAGGTTGCCCAGTACTACGACCAGGAGGTCGATGCATCGATCAGGAACCTGACGACGACCATGGAGCCCATCCTCCTCTCCGTCATCTTCGGAATGGTACTCTTTCTGGCCCTTGCCATCTTCCTGCCCATGTGGGACCTTGCAAAACTGGCCAGGTGATGAGCTGGCTGACGCAAAAGAGGGTCCGTTCAAGCCTCTATTTCTTTCTACCGGTATTCTTCGCCTCCTTCGTCTTCGGCCTCGGCCTCACCGTTCTTGCCGCAATGGAGCTCCTCCTCCCCCTCTCGGATACCCCTATTGATAAGGTAAATATTACCACCTTCTACGGCTACGTGAAGACGGCGACGGGGGTGACCGTTCTCCTGGCAATAGGGAGCGGCGTGGTTGTCGCCTATGCCCTGAGCAGGCCGCTCAAAAGGCTTGAGAACGCCCTGGAGGGAGTGAGGAAGGGGAGGATGGATGAGGTAACCGTTGAGGGGACCAATGAGTTTGTCTCCCTCTCGAAGAGCCTGAACGAGACTATTGCCTCTGTCAGACGGGAGCTCAAGGAGAGGAAACAGTTTGATGTCTCACGTGAAGTTGAACGGCTTGAGCGGCTCGCCTCTCTGGGGGCGCTGGCAGCCGGTGTCGCCCATGAGATCCGTAATCCCCTGGGCTCAACGAAGGGGTTGGCACAGCTCATCTCCGAGGGGGCCGAAAAGGGGAGTGACATGGAGCGGTATTCGGAGGTCATCATCTCAGAGGTTGACCATATGAACCACGTTGTTGAGAATCTGCTGGATCTCTCAAGAAGCTCTGTTGAGGAGATGGAGGAGATCGACTTCCACCGTCTCTTGAAGGAGGGTATCGACTCCGCCATCGCCGTATCGAAAAAAGAGGTGAAGGTTAGCCTTGTGGCGAACGGGAACGGGATAAGAATCGTCGGAGACTACGAACGGCTTAAAAGGGCTCTGGTGAATATCATCAACAATGCCGTTGATGCGTCTCCGGAGGGCGAGGAAGTGAAGGTTTCGCTATTGCACGATAGTGGAAGAGGCCTGGTAGCTGTTGATATCCTCAACCACGGGGCGGCAATAGAGGAGGGTGAGATCGAGCGTATCTTCGAACCTTTTTATACGAAGAAGGCGAAGGGAACGGGGTTGGGTCTTGCTATTGCCCACACAATCGTTACGTCGCATGGCGGGAGAATACTCGTTGAGAGCGGGAAAGAGACGACGCTCTTCACGGTGGAGCTTCCACTGGAGATGGAGAGAAGGGGGGCGTAATGGAGAATGAAAAGGAGTTACCCAAGCTTCTGATTGTCGACGACGATGAGGGAATGCGGTTCTTCCTCGGCGAGGCGATGGGGAAGGCGGGGTACGGTTACACCCTTGCCGGCTCAGGTGAGGAAGCAATAAAGAGCTTTAAAAAGAGCCTGCAACCGATTGTTATTCTTGATATTAAAATGCCCGGTATTGACGGCATAGAGACGGCGAGGAGGCTGAGAAGGATCGACAATGATGTGATAATCATTCTTGTTACCGCCCACGGCCTCAAGGATATTCCCGAGGAGATGGTGGATGATATCTACGATTACTTTACGAAACCCTTTGATCTGAACGACATGAGGGTGGTAATCAAACGGGCCCACGAGCGGTATCTGCTCAAGAGGGAGCTTCGGACGCTCCATTCGATGATTGAGAGGGATAGTGAGGTAAGGATGATCGGTGTGAGCAGGGAGATGGAGGAGCTCTCCCGGATGATAAAGAGGGTGTCTACCATCGATGTGAACGTACTGATTACGGGGGAGAGTGGAACGGGGAAGGAACTCGTCGCCAGGACACTGCACCAGAAGAGTAACAGAAGGAACGGCCCCTTTGTGGAGGTGGGGTGTGTCTCAATACCGGAGACGCTCTTCGAGGCGGAGCTCTTCGGATATGAAAAAGGGGCTTTCACCGGCGCCCACAAACAGAAGAGGGGAAGGGTCGAGCTGTCGGACAGCGGTACCCTCTTTCTGGATGAGATTGGTGAATTCCGACAGGCAACACAGGTGAAACTCCTCCGTCTTATCCAGGAGCGGACAGTAATGCGGATAGGGGGGATACACCCCATTGAGGTCGATTTTCGCCTCATTGCGGCGACCAACAAGGATCTTCAGGGGGAGATAGAGGCGGGGAGGTTCCGGGATGATCTCTACTATAGGCTGAATGTAGTTTCTCTCCATCTGCCGCCATTGAGGGAGAGGCCTGAGGATATTCCCATCCTCGCGGAACACTTTCTCAAACGGTATAGAAGGGAGTATAAAAGTGAAGTAACCGGCATCTCGAGGGAGGCCCTTGACCTCTTCACCCTCTATCAGTGGCCGGGGAATGTGCGTGAGCTTGAAAATCTCATGCAGCGGGGTGTCGTGCTGGCTGAGAAGGGGATTATCGACAGGGAACTGGCGACGATGCTCATTCGGGGAAAGGGAGCGCCGTCCGACGGCTCTCTGAAGGAGAGGGTTCTAATGGCCACGGAAGTCACGGAGAGAGAGAATATCAGTGAGGCCCTTGCGAGCACCGGTGGGAGGAGGGAGGAGGCGGCACGGTTATTAAAGATAAGCAGGAAGAGTCTCTATAACAAGATGAAGCGGTACAGATTGCTGTGAATGCGCAAAAGCGTGCGAAACGGGTAACTCGTTACACGTAACAGAGGGTTGCTCCACTCCCATACGACACAATTTAAGGGTAAAACACTTATCAAACAGTAGGTTGCCATATGTAGCCCTTTTTGGCATAGATATTGCTAAATGTTACAAATATGTTGTATCATGCTTGCCAGAGCAGGGGAGAAGGTACGGCGGCTGACAGGGGGAGGACCCTATTCGAGACCCTCATTGCTCTCGTCATCATCGGCATCCTCCTCATCGGCGCCATAACCTACTACCAGAGGGCGACAAGGGTCATCAGGGAGTATGCCGTAATCAGCGAGCTCGAGAACATCAGGACCTCTATCCTCCTCTATTTTGTCCTTAATAAGCGGTATCCGAAGAGTCTGAAGGAGATGATGAGCGAGAAGATTATCCTACCCTTCCACGATACCAACTCGGTCAAGGGTATAACCGGTGCGCAGAATGAGCTCCCCCCTCAAACCGGCGCGATCATTATCGACAGAACCTATCTGGAGAAGATATCCCTCGATGCTGAGGGTAATCTGATAGACCCCTTCGGCAACCCCTATGTCTACGACTCAAAACTGGGGAAGATCAGGAGTTCTACGGAGGGATACAGGAGCTGGTAGCCATTAGTGGCATGAACGTACAGAGTTAACCTAAAAATAACAGACCGATGAAAGGAGGTTTCTGTATGAAAAACGAGAAGGGCTTTACGCTCATAGAGCTGGTCATGGTCATTGTCCTCCTGGGGATACTTGCCGCGGTGGCCATACCGAGGTTTGTCGACCTCGGCGCGAGCGCCGACCAGGCCGCCGCCGACGGCGGGATCGGAGGGATAAAGAGCGGCATCTCCATCTATAATGCGAGTCAGAGGGTGTCGGGCGTATCACCATTCTACCCTGTAAATCCCATAGTTGGAAGTGTCGTGTCTGATCTTTACTCTAGGGCAGGGGACAGCACCTGTTCCCAGCTGGCACCGGGACAGTGGGGTGTTGACAACTCTGCGGCAACGACGGAAGTCCGATACCGATGGAAAAGCGATACCCGCTACAGCTACTGGACATATAATAGCGCGACAGGTGTTATGGGTCCGAGAAATGACTCTGCATCGGGTACCTGCCCGTAGGGTAATTGGATATCCTCGGTCTCAGGGTGGGGCGGGCGGATGCAGATCTGCCCGCCTATTCTGTTTACTGTGAGGCCCTCTCATACCTCACCATTGCAGCGCTTATAGCCTTCACCCCATTCATCAAGGGTCCGGCAAACTATCTGCGCTACACCATCATTTTCCTTTCGGCGAACCTCCTCCTCACCCTCTGGTTTCTTAAGGCAATTCACCGTGGCACGCTACGGCTTTCTCTTGCTCCCCTTACGGTTCTGCCAGTCATTTTTCTTGTCGTTATCGCGGCCTCGCTTTTTTATACCATCAGCCTATCGGCGACGACTTACGGTGTCCTGGTGATGGGGAGTTTTGTTGCCAGCTGCATTGTTACCGCTTCAACAGCTCCGGACCATCCTCTATGGGGAAGGCTTTTCAGAGTGGTGGTCATCGTATCGACTCTCCTCTCCCTCTACGCCATCACGCAGTATCTGACCCATACCGGAAACTATTCCGGAAGGGCCCATGCGACGTTCGTCAACCCCAACTCGTTCTCCGGTTATCTGGTACTTCTCCTACCCCTCCTCATGGTCCTCTCCATCAGAGAAGGAAGACACCGTTATTATCTCCTTGGCGTCGTGGCTGTTAACTATGCGGCCCTCCTCGCAACGGGTGCGGGGGGGTGGTGGTTGGTCTTTGTGGGACCCATTTTTTTTGTAGTGGTTATTTGCTGGATATTCCTACCTCCAAATGAAAGAAAACGGCTCATTCCCCTGACTGTCATGATTTTATCTGTAACCGCTTTCTTTCAGATACCGGCGACTCTGGGAGGGGGGGGCTCAATGTTGCCGAAGGCATCCGGCGTCATTGCACCGATGGCGGAGAGGCTTCATATATGGGAGAGCACATGGGAGATTATAAAGGGGGCGCCTCTCCTGGGGAGGGGGTTCTGGACCTTCCACTCCATCTACCCGATGTACAAGAACAGACTCTTCGAGGGTGTCGATCACCCCTTCAGCCACAATGATTATCTTCAGTTCTGGGCGGAGCTTGGCATCGTGGGTCTGCTGGTATTCCTGCTCCTTCTCTTTTTCTACTTCAGGAGCGGCCTGAGGGTCCTGAGAACCAGCAATAGTGCCAGAGAGGAGAAGAATATCGTGGTGGGGATACTCTCAGGTTCCCTTTTCATGCTCGTCCATACGAACATCGATTTCGATCTCTATATCCCCGCTATCCTCCTCATATTCTGGGGGTATCTCGGCTATATGATGAGCGTGGAAGGAGACAGGGGTAGTATCAGGACGATAGAGATACCACTTATGGAAAACCCGATCTGCCGCCTGTTGGGGGCAAGAAAGCTCACGATTATCGTAACCGCCCTCTTTCTCTTCTCTTCCCTCTGGCTTACCAAGCCGTATCTTGCGAGTCTTTATGATAAAAAGGGAATGGCCCTCATGACCGCCGGGAAAACAGAGGCGGGGGTGAGGCTTGCGAGGAAGGCGGTGGAGTTGTTTCCGTACGAGTCGAGCTATCACTACAACCTCGGCCTCGCCCTCTCGAACCTCGATAATGGGAAGGATGTTCTAAAAGAGGCTGAAGAGGAGATGAAGAAAGCGATTGCCCTCGATCCGTACAGGGCGGAGCTCCATTTCAGGGTGGCAGACTTCTATAAGACCTTTTTATTAAAGGAGAGGAGCGAAGAGGCGATAGCGACGCTTAAAAAAGCGGTTGAACTGGCGCCGTCAAACTCCACCTATCTCTATAATCTCGGGGTCCTCCATATTATCCTTGGCGAGGCTCAACCGGCGATAGCACGGCTTGAGGAGTACCTCGAATGGAAGCCGGATGATTTTGAGGCCCGTCTTGAGCTCGCGAAGGCGTACGGGATGGCAGAAAGATATGAGGAGGCAATAGAGGAGGTAGAAAAGGTCATGGCGGTATTTGATGCCCCCAATCTTCATCTCTTCAAAGGAAACCTCCTGAAAGAGATGGGACGGCCTAGTCGTGCCCTCAGCAAGTATCGTAAAGCGGTGGGGAGGGAGGGGAGCGAGGGCGCTGTGTCTCACACAAAGACGCAGCTGATTGAATCGCCACGGAACGACACGGAAAAGACCGAATCAACTCTTCCGTAATCTTCCGTGGATTCTGTGGCCGTTCATTGCCACCTCGTATTCCGGCGTGGGCCATTCCCACTATCAGAGAACAGCAATACTTTTATCTCTCGCAAAGTCAAAGTGGCACAAAACATACCCCTTCTTCTACAAAATTCTGCGTTCCTTTGCATCCTGGTTTATCCTGGTTTATTGAGGCGAAAACTTTTTTTTCAGGGGAGAAAAAGTTTCTTGACAGAGCGGTGGATTTTGGTATATAAACTATAGAAATATAAATTTGTAAGTGAATTTGTAGGGAAGGGGTAATGACAACAGCGGAGGTTCTCAGGAAGACGGGCATACCGAGGCATAAGCTCTACTACCTTGAGCAGAAGGGGTATATAAAACCGAGACGCATACCGATGGGCGATCTCGAGGCGCGGGAGTATACCCCCGATGACGTGAGAAGGATAGAGCTTATATGGAAGTATCTGCAAAAGGGGTTTAAGCACAAGGTCGCATGGGAGAAGGCCCTCGATGAGATGGAGAGCCCCCAGATCGATCTTAACTTTAAAACCACCGGTAGAAAGGAGGGCTGATGTACGAGAAGTTCTTCTATCTGAATGAAAACCCGTTCCACATCACCCCCGATCCGAAGTTTCTCTATCTCAGCAGAAAACACCAGGAGGCGATTGACCTCCTCCTCTACGGGATAGAGGAACGGAAGGGATTTCTACTCCTTACCGGAGAGGTGGGCACCGGCAAGACGACCATCAGCAGGATAATCCTCGACAGGCTTAAGGGAAACGCCGATACTGCATTGATCTTAAATCCCGTTTTTTCCGGCTTTGACCTCTTACGGACGATCAATGAGGATTTCGGCATTGAGGTAAAGGGCGATTCCACAAAGGACCACCTCGACGCCCTCAACGCCTTCCTTATTGAGCGGTCTTATGCCGGCGGGAATGTGGCCGTCATTATAGACGAGGCACAGAACTTAAAGCCGAAGGCCCTCGAAATGGTACGGCTCCTCTCGAACCTTGAGACTGAAAAGATGAAGCTCCTCCAGATCGTGCTCATAGGGCAGCCGGAGCTCCGTGAGAAGCTCAAGATGCCCGAGTTGAGACAGCTCAATCAGCGTATCCTCGTCCGATACCACCTGGAACCGTTGGATGAGGGGGAGACGGTGGCCTACATACATACGAGATTAACAATAGCAGGGTGCAGGGGGAGCGTGAGATTTACCTCAAAGGCCATGCCGATAATATACAGAACGTGTGGTGGGATACCGCGCATGATAAACACCTTCTGCCACAGGGCGCTTACCGCCGCCTTTGTCGAAGAAAAGAGGGTGATAGACAGGGCAATTGCCGATAAAGTCATGGAGGAGCTGAACCGTGAAGGGGCGGCGGACGGGAGAGTCGATATGCCGAGGTACGGCATCGGTATTTTGAGGTACGCCCGTTACCTGGTGCCCACCAGTGTGCTTCTGTTGGCCGTTTTCCTTACTACTGTCTATTCCATTGACTATCTCTCCGGCCAGGGATCCCCTGTTGAGGGAGGCGGCGCCATCCGCTCTACTCTCATGCGGATCAGGGCGGATGAGCGTGCACAGCTCCAGGGGCCTGTAGAGTCATCTTCGCCATCTCAAAGCCATAAGAGTATAAAACGGACGGTGAAGATCAGATCCCTCGCCGACGGCAACAGTGAGAGATTGCCATGAGCATCATCCATGAGGCGTTGAAAAAGATAGAGGCGGATAGGGGGGATGGGGCATCGGCTTTTATTTCACAGTCGCCGGGGAGAGGGAGAAAGGGCAGCCCCTACCTGCGTCTCATCCTCCTCATATTCGTTCTGTTTTTTGCGGCTGGGGCAACCATCCTCTATAAGGACCACTTGAATATGGAAGAGGGAAAAACGCTCCGTCAACCGGGTGAGAAGATGAGGGGGAAGATAGAGGGGGGGCTTTCCCCTTCACCTGAGAGTAGCAAGCAAGAGAACGTCGGGTTCAAGGATGCCCGTGAGCGGAACCTGAAGGGCATTGCCCTTTTTAATGCCGGAAATGTCAAAGGCGCCATTGAAGAGTTCCGGGCTGCCGTCAATCAGTCCCCTCCTATGCGGAGGCATACAACAACCTTGGACAGGCGCTGATGGAGATCGGCAGGAATGATG
>JBHHXU010000055.1:0-8387 GCA_046757185.1 Thermodesulfobacteriota bacterium | reverse complement strand
GTCCATAAAGGCCCGGAGGCTGCGTTGTCTTCACCAATTTGATGCTCAACGTAGCCCTGCTACGCCTGCGCTCAAATCGGCTTGACGCCTTGCTCCGCACCTTTCTAAACAGCCTTTGTTCTCAGATGAGACGGGTGGATTTTGGGTTGACCGGACAGCCCTTTGCTGGTACGATTCACCTCAAATACTGATGAGGTGACGATTGCAGGTAATGATCGGGAAGCGCTGGAAGGTAACCCCACAGGATGATGAACTTCAGAGGCGTTTAAGCAGGGAGCTGAATATCTCCCCGCTGACGGCCCAGCTTTTGATTAACAGAGGTCTTGTCGATACCGATAAGGCCTCTGCTTTTTTGTCCCCGGATCTGCGTGACCTCCACGACCCCTTTCTCATGAAGGATATGGGGGTTGCCGTTGACCGGCTCATTTGGGCGCTGAAGCAGCGGGAGAAAGTGGTCATCTACGGCGATTACGATGTGGACGGAATGACATCGACATCGCTCCTCCTCCTCTTCTTCAGGGAGATCGGTATGGAGGTGGACTTCTACATACCGGAGAGGTTGAAGGAGGGGTATGGCCTGAACTACGATGCCCTGAAGCGGCTGGCGGAGAGGGGGGCGAAGCTCATCGTGACGACCGATTCCGGGATTACGAGCAGTGATGAGGTTGCCTACGCCCGGAGCCTCAATCTGGAGGTAATCGTAACGGACCACCATGAGGTGGGGGAGCGGCTCCCCCCCGCCGTGGCGATCCTCAACCCGAAGCAGCCCGGTTGCGGTTTTCCCTTCAAGGGTCTGGCGGGCGTCGGTGTCGTCTTCAACCTGGCGATGGCGCTCCGTTCACGATTGAGGGAGATGAATTTCTTTGCGAACGGGGTACCGAACATCAAGAGGTACCTCGACCTCGTCGCCATCGGAACGGTTGCCGATGTGGTGCCTCTCGTTGATGAGAACAGGATACTGGTGAAGCACGGCCTGGACGAGATAAACCGCGGCCATCGGAAGGGGGTGGAGGCGCTGAAGAGGGTGAGTGGTCTCACCAATGGGAGGGTGAGGGCAGGGCAGGTGGGGTTCCAGCTGGCCCCCCGCCTCAATGCGGTGGGGAGGCTGGAGCGGGCGGATTATGCGGTGAAGCTCCTGATTACCGACGACGAGGGGGAGGCGAGTGAACTGGCGAATTACCTGAACAGGGAGAACAGCGCCCGTCAGGTCGTAGAACAGGATATCCGTCTTGAAGCGCTGGCGATGGTTGATAATGGAGAGGTCAATGGAGACCGTTGTTTGAAGAGAAAGGGAATAGTCCTCTCCTCGGAGGGGTGGCATCAGGGCGTCATAGGGATTGTGGCATCGAGGCTTGTGGAGAGGTACCACCACCCCACGGTGATGATAGCGGTCGATGGCGAGGTCGGGAAGGGGTCGGCGAGGGGGATCAGGGGGATGCATCTTCTCGATACGCTGAAAAGGTGCGACGGTCTCCTTGAACAGTGCGGCGGTCATAAGGGGGCGGCAGGCTTTACCATTAAGAGTGAGAATATCAATGCCTTCCGGGAAGAGTTTACACGGATTCTGGACCAGACCCTTACCGATGAGGATATGATACCGGAGCTGTCTATCGATGCCCTCGTCTCCCTCGATGAGCTCGACAGGAGGATCGTTTCCGAGATCGAGAACCTGGCCCCCTTCGGACCGTTGAATGCGGAGCCGATCCTCGGCGCCATGGACACAAACGTCTTCCGGGCCGATGTGGTGGGAAATAACCACCTGAAAATGAAGGTAAAACAGAAGGGTGAGGCGTGGGATGCCATCGGTTTCGGCCTCGGTGACAGACACCCCCTCGAGGGGTACGGCTTTGACATCGCCTTTTCACCCTTTTTTGATGAATGGCGGGGCTCGAGGAGTCTGAAATTACGGATTAGGGATGTGCACGGTAACGCGTGAGGGGAGGGGCTTCCCCACAACTGCCATTTAAAGAGCTTGACAGAGGGGTAAGAAAAGGAATATATATTTTTATTATTCTCTAATGGCCTTATCTGCCCTGAAGATTAAGGGAAATGCCCCCTTAGAAACATAAAACATTGCAAGGGTAGTTGTGAGTCTCACATGCCTTGTACATAGCATTTACCGGAGGATTGGCGGATGGCGGTTCTTGTTCCGAAGAAGGTCTTTTTTGTCAAAGGGGTGGGGAGTCACAGGAAGGAGCTCCAGTCCTTCGAAATGGCCCTTCGCGATGCGGGGATTGAAAAGCAGAACCTCGTCCAGGTCTCCAGTATCTTTCCGCCGGGGTGCAAGAGCATCTCAAGGGCCCAGGGACAGAAGCTGCTGGTCCCCGGTCAGATTACGTACTGCGTTCTGAGCAAATGCAGCAGCAACGAGCCGAGGAGGCTCATCGCCGCGTCGATCGGGTGTGCCATGCCGACGAACAGGAAGTTCTACGGCTACTTGAGCGAGCATCACGCCTACGGTCAGACCGATACCGTGGCGGGGGAGTTTGCGGAGGACCTTGCCGCCTCCATGCTCGCCTCCACCCTCGGCATAGAGCTTGATGAAAACCTCGGCTGGGACGAGAAGAAGGAGATATACCGTATAAGCGATAAGATTGTTAAGACGACGAATGTAACACAATCCGCCATCGTCAAGGGGGACGGTAATTACTCGACGGTGGTCGCGGGGGCGATATTCATCCTGTAAGGTAATTGGCGGCCCCGGAGATTTCCCCACTCTTGCAAGCCAGCAAGGGGAGGTGATGACTATGAAGAAGCTGCCCGCCGTTCTCAGAACATGAGGGGTTGAGTCTATGGATATGACGCCGGACATACCTAAGAAGAAGGCCACCGGACTGAAAAAGGAGAGTATTACCAAGATATATGGCGGTCAGTCGAAGGTCTATGACGCCCTCTTCAAGAAGATCTTCTATCCGAGGATAAAGCACGCGATAGCATCGATGAATATCAGGCCCGGAGATAGAGTGCTCGATGTCGGTGTCGGAACGGGCCTCTCCCTCTCCTTCTTCCCGAGACACTGCAGCGTGACGGGCATCGACCTCTCATCCAAGATGCTGACCCAGGCGAAAAAAAAGGTTGAGCAGATGGGGCTTGATCATATTCGCCTCATTGAGATGGATGCGATGCACCTCGATTTTCCCGATGACACCTTCGATAAGATATTCATATCCCATGTAGTATCCGTTGTTCCTGACCCCTATAAAATGATGGATGAGGTGCGGAGGGTCTGTAAGAAGGGGGGGAGGGTGATAGTCATCAACCACTTCAGAAGCAGGAACAAGATGGTGGCGAAGGTTGAGAATATGATTACGCCGTTGAGCAAGAAGGTGGGATGGCGGTCGGACCTCGACATAGATGAATTCATGAACAACTCAGGCCTTACGATAGAGAGGGAGTACAAACTGAAAAAGCTCGATTTCTGGCACGTTATTTTTGCAACGAACAGCAAGTAAGGACCCACACTCTATTGTTCGATCCCTTGCAAACTCTCCTGAGCACCCTACATGCAAAGCCTCAAGATTTTCCCCATGTCTTTTGCCGACCTGAAGGAGGTCGTAGAGATTGAGAGGCGTTCCTTCCCCCACCCGTGGAGCAGGGCGCAGTTCAGGAGAGAGCTGATAAACCCCATATCCTTCTCCTTCGCCGGAAAGGTAGAGTATAAGGGGAGGCTAAGGCTCGTCTCCTATATCGTCTTCTGGCTTGTTTCAGGTGAGGGGCATATACTGAACGTCGCCGTCCACCCCGACTTTCGGCATCGTGGCATCGCCCGTGAACTCATCACCTTTGCCCTCTGCAACATGGAGGAGATGGGGGCTCACGACCTCTTCCTCGAGGTGCGGCTCTCCAATAACGTGGCGATCCACCTCTATGAGAGTCTCGGTTTCAGGGAGATAGGGATACGGAAGGGGTACTATGAAAATGGCGAGGACGCGAAGGTGATGCATTACGGAATCAGACCTTTCGAGTACCGATGTTAGCCGAGCTTTTATACAATGACGAGATAGCCCCCGCCTATTACAGGATGGGGCTCCTCTGGGAGGCGCCGTGCCACGTTGAGCCGGGGCAGTTCGTTATGGTGAGGGTCTCTGAGGGGCTCGACCCTTTCCTGTGCAGGCCCTTCGGGATCTACAGGCTGGTGAGCCCGACGAGTGGGGGGAAAGAGGTAGACGGTTTTGAGATACTCTACAAGGTCGTCGGGAAGGGAACGCACCTGATGTCGGGGTTGCGTAAGGGTGAGGGTGTCGATATCTTCGGTCCCCTCGGGAGGGGGTTTCCCCCCTTTAAAGGGGATGGAAAGTTGATAATGGTTGCCGGCGGTGTCGGCATAGTTCCCTTCTATCTCCTCGCGGAACGGCTCATGGTGGAGGGGCAGAAGGGGCAGCTCCTTTTCGGGGGGAGGTGCAGAGATGACCTGCCGGGACTGGACGATTTTGAGGGGCTGGGGCTCGCTATAGAGGTGTCAACGGATGATGGGACGGTGGGGGCAAAGGGGGTGGTGACATTACTTCTTGAAAAGTCGCTGTCGGACGCTGCTGCCGTCTACGCCTGCGGGCCGAAGGGGATGCTTAAAGGGGCGGCACGGATCGCCGGGGAGAGGGGCCTTCCCTGCTTCGTCTCCCTCGACAGGCGGATGGCGTGCGGCATGGGGGCGTGCCTCGGTTGCGCGGTCAGGGTGAACGGCGGGGAGTCGGCAACGGGCAGGAAGGATATGGAGAGTGAGGCTCAGATTCACCGGGCGCCGCCCTATATGATGGTCTGTAAGGACGGTCCCGTCTTTGATGCACAAGAACTGGCATGGGAGGAGATATGAGCGGGGGAGAGTTTCCAGAGAAGAGCAGCCCAGGGGCGACTCCGTCGCAGAATCTGAGAGTTGCCATCGCCGGTATCGAGATGAAGAACCCCGTAATGACGGCGTCGGGCACCTTCGGCTACGGTGAAGAGTTCGCCCCCTATGTCGATCTGAACAGGTTGGGCGCCATAGTGGTGAAGGGGATATCGAGGGCGCCGAAGGAGGGGAATCCGCCGCCGAGGATCGTGGAGACGGCCGCTGGCATGTTGAATTCGATCGGATTGCAGAACGTGGGGGTTGACCGTTTTATAAAGGAGAAGCTCCCCTTCCTGCGAAACTTTGATACGAAGGTCATCGTCAACTTCTTCGGTGATTCAATCGAGGAGTACTGTGAGGTGGCATCAATCCTCAGCGACGTGGAGGGGGTAGACGGTATCGAGATGAATATCTCCTGTCCGAACAAGCAGGAGGGGTGGCTCGAGTTCGGGACGAGGCCGGACCTGACGTTCAGGGTCACCAGTGCTGTCAGGAAGTGTACCCGCCTCCCCCTCATCGTCAAGCTCTCCCCCAATGTCACCGATATCACAAAGCTTGCGAAGGCGGCGGAGGAGGGGGGTGCTGACGCCCTTTCGCTCATCAATACCCTGTCGGGCTTAGCGGTTGACGCCGAGACGAGACGCCCCATGCTGGCCAATGTCGTGGGGGGGCTCTCCGGCCCGGCGATCAAACCGGTCGCCTTGAAGATGGTGTGGCAGTTGGCTGGCAAGACAAAGCTCCCCATCATCGGTATGGGTGGGATCATGACCGCCGAAGACGCCATAGAGTTCATGATCGTCGGCGCCTCCGCCGTACAGGTCGGCACGGCCAATTTCAGGGACCCGTTGGCCACCATGAGCGTCCTCGATGGAATGGAGGCCTACTTTAAGAGACACCGCCTGTCCGGTGTTGGGGATATTATCGGCACCTTTGATACCTCTGGTTAATGGTGGATGGCGCTCGGTCTATGGATTGTGAGGTCATCGCAGATCGTCTTATACCGATCCGTATAAACATTGTTCGGTGACAACAAAGGCATGAATGACGATGGAGGCTGCCGTGACAGACGCCGTGGACGATCTTGAAGCGGGTTTCCCACACAAAGAGCTTTTCGATATCGAGTACTTTCAGAAGTACCGCCACGGCTACTATAGCCAGCGGGAACAAGGGTATCCGATACCACCCAGGAATTATCTCAATCTTTTGCGCTTCCTGTCGGAGATCCAGGCTTACAACGCCGAACACGGGAACTCATTTGCAAAGTCACTACGAACCGCAGGATCAGACTGGAGAAATTGTGAAGCAGCGTTCGCAGAGATCATAGTCTATCGATACTACATTCGGCTCGTATACGAGGGTCTCGTAAAATCTTTGGATCGCGACCACCAGGAGTGCGACGTTATCGTTGAAAGACTAGACGGATCCAAGGCTTACCTTGAGGTTTTCTGTGTCATGCCGAACCTGAAAGAACCAAAAGCCGGGGAGGTTGTCGTTCAGGACATCAAGACACATACACAAACGGAGATGGCGTCAATCCGCCAAAAGCTGCTAAGAAAAATTGAAAAACAAAAGCAACTCGCGAAGCCGAGAGACAATTTCGCTGTAATTGAACTTAATGATTTCTCTATTGCTGGAGACTTTGCCATACTCTCTTCATTGTCCAGCGGATACAAAATCCGGATCGACAAGAAAACGATGAAGGCAACTGCATCTGGCTATGACTGGCAAGACTCCATTTTTGAGGACGAAAGCACGCGGTTCCTGAAAGGCATAATATACTTTGATCTAGGGGCTTATGAGTCTCGCAAATTCATAATCAACCCAGCGTTCCAAGTATAACACTACATACCGAACCAAAGCGTACATCGGATTGCCTACACGCTGGTGCGTTCCGGCAACCGCTGACGCTGGTCGTTAAACTTCAAACGGAAAATATCCATAGAAAAGATAGACTACAAAAAGAAGCTGAGACACCTCTACAGACCCTCCGCCAGGAAGGTAAAAATTGTCGAGGCGCCGCCGATGAACTTCCTCATGGTTGACGGTGAAGGAGACCCCAACAGATCGCAATCATTCAGTGATGCGATTGAAGCTCTCTTTCCACTTGCCTACACTTTGAAGTTCATGGTCAAAAAGGGCGACATGGGTATCGATTACGGAGTGTTGCCTCTCGAAGCTCTCTGGTGGGCTGATGACATGTCCGCATTCAGTACGGGAAACAAGGATGCCTGGAAGTGGACAGTAATGATTATGCAACCGGAATTCATTACACGAGAAATGGTTGAAAAAGGCACGAAAGATGTGAAAAGAAAGAAGAAACCTGTTTCACTTCCTCTGGTCAGGTTTGAAGCCTTCAAGGAAGGCAAGGCAGCGCAGATAATGCATATTGGCCCGTTTTCGGAGGAGGGGCCTACAATTGAGAAGGTACACCTGTTCATCGAAGAAAATGGCAGTCAGAGGGCCGGCAAACATCACGAAATATATTTAAGCGACATAAGGCGAGCAGCGCCGGAAAAGTGGAAGACTATCGTCAGGCAACCGATGAAATAATAATGCAGTCCATTGCATTCACCAGACGGCGGGAAGCGCGGCGGCGCTGACGCGGCAAGCTCCTTGGCGCTGCGGATTCCGCGGCGCATTATGTAATTAAATTTACTTGTAACCTGAAGAGAGATTTGGTAGGGTTAACGGCATGAGCAAGGCGAATGAAATACTCCTCTCCTCACTGAAGGATAAGAATGAGCAGGTGAGGGTCGCTGCCGCGGAGGCCATTGAGAAGTATGAGATACGGGAGAGGTTTGAGGAGCTCAAGGAGCAGGTGGAAAAAGGGGAGAAGATCGAAAAGCTGAAGGCCCTCTACGCCCTCGGAAGACTCAAGGGCGACAATGTAATACTCCTTCTCGCCAAAGCGACAAAGGACCCCATCGAGGACGTGAGGGCAACCGCCGTCAGAGCGCTCGGCACTATGGGGGATGCGAGGACGATCGATATCCTTGTGAAGGCCCTCGATGACGAGAGCCCCATAGTACAGCGGGCTGCCGTCGAGGTCCTTGGAGGTTTTAAGGACCGGAGACTTACCGTGCCCCTCATGAAAATGCTCAAGAACAGTGATGGGGGTGTCATCGAGAGGGCAATCGAGGCGCTCGGAAGGCTTGGTGACAAGAAGGCGGAAGAAGCCCTTGTCTATTTTGCGGTTAAGGGGACTCCCAAGATGAGGGCCCTCGCTGTACGTTCTCTCGGAAATCTGGAGGTCTGAAAAGGGCGGCGAGCAGGTAGACCTCTGTATTCTGATTGATTGTTCCCGCCACCGAACAGTTCCCCACGATTCACTCCTCAATCGTCAGAGAGCCCACCTCCTCTTCGAAGAAGGTGCCCATATCAATCCCCTTATTGAGTGGGTCAACGGGAGAGACTATGAACCGTTCGGTCTCATCCTTTTGAGAGAGGTCAACCTCCAGGGGTGAACCGAGTTTTTTCCCGTCGCCGCTATAGACTACCTTAACCACCGGGTGTTCACCGTCTTCGGGGTTGAGCTTGGTGACGATGGCGATTTCATTGGTGG
>JBHHXU010000054.1:0-8426 GCA_046757185.1 Thermodesulfobacteriota bacterium | reverse complement strand
ACGAAGGGGAGGAGGGAAATATCGCGTGAGCACCCACGATTTTGAAAGGATAGTCGGCCTTGTATCAAAAGACACCAAGAAGGGCGCGGAGATCGTCGCCAAGCTCTTCTACCGGATCCTCCGAAAGAACGGCTACTCCGAGAAACAGATAATCAGCATCTCAACGACCCTCCTCGACTGTCTCACCAAATCCTTCAAGGGGTACAGGAAGAAGGTGGAGGGAACGTCAGCGGAGGGGAAGAAGGGGAAGGAGTAGGAGGCGTGGAGCGGAATCTCTGAATACCTCAGACCTTCCTTATGTCTATCCCGTCGAATATTTTCGAAAATACTCTGGCTGAATGACCCCTGGAAAGTCACTCATCAAGGCTCGGGGGGAAGTAAAAAGAGCTGTTCCTGGTCATACGACCTGTAGGGCGTGCGACAACCTCCGTAAAGTATTTACTAAACACTTTCAACAGGTTGAAATCTATTACATGCCTATGCTAATAATAAGTTTTTAGACAGGCTCGGCGCGCCAGATTATCGTTTTTCCTATTCCTGACTATCCCAGCTCTTATTTCACAACACATATCTAACGGGATTCATCCGTGTCCCTAATAGAACCAAACTGTGGATTGCAGATTATCCGGCAGGCTTGACATAAGGGGGGAACATATTTAAAGTGGCGAGGTGGGTAGTAAAACAGATAAAGACTCTACGAGCACCAGGGTCATTGTCTTCGACCTCGGCAATGTCCTCCTCCCCTTCGACTGGGAGAGAAGCATTCAGGGCCTTCAGAAGATCGACAGGGGCGCAGCGCAGAGGGTTGAAAGGGTGGTTGATTCAGATGTCATGCTTGCCTACGAAAAGGGGAGTGTATCCACAGGGGAGTTTTATCGCCGTGCCGTTGAGATGCTTGAGGTTACGATACCACTCCCTGAATTTAAGCGGCTCTTCTCCGATATCTTTACAGCCAATGATGATCTTATAGCCTTGCTGCCACACCTCTGCGAGAGGTATAAACTCTTTCTCCTCTCCAATACGTGCGAGATGCATATCGAGTGGATAGAGAAGAGGTTCTCACTGCTCCATCACTTCGACGAGCTCATCCTCTCCCATCAGGTCGGCCATGTAAAGCCGGAGAGGGAGATATTTGATACAGTGCTGGCGAGGAGCGGTTTAACCCCTGAGAAGCATTTCTATGTGGACGACATTTTCCACTACACGGAGGTCGCCAAGGGATTGGGCTTCCAGGCGCACCACTTTCAGTCACAGGGGGGGCTATTAAAGGAGTTGGAGGTGAGGGGCATTATATAGCAACCCTTCACCTCTATAAAGAAAACTCTCAAACAGCCTCTCGGTTCAGTTGGCGGCTCCATCCTGGATGTTCAGTATCTTCACATCAAAGTGAAGGGTCTTGCCTGCCAGAGGGTGGTTGAAGTCGAGTACTACCGTCTCTTCCTTAATCTCAGCCACCCTGCCGACAATCGGCTGACCGTTGGTATCGGTTCCCTGAAGGCGGGCGTCGACCTTCAGACCATCCTGAGGTATCTGCTCCTTCTGCACTTCAACAAAGGCCTCCTTGCTTACGATGCCATACCCCTCCTCCGGCTTGAGCGTAACCGCCTTGCTGTCACCGATCTTCATACCCACCAGAGCATCCTCCAGACCCGGGATAATCTGCTGAGAGCCTTGCACGTAGGTCAGCGGCTCACCGCCGACATTACTGTCAACAACACTCTTGTCATCCAGTTTGAGGGTATATTCAATAGAAACCTCCTTGCCTGTTGAAATCGTCATCTCTTTTTCTCCCTTCTTTGATGCCGCCTGAACGGCCATTGATCCCATAAACACAGTGACAATAGTACCGATAGTTACCAAATATTTAACCCCGTACAATTTCATGCGACGTCTCCTCCTCGTGATAACGGTGAATTATTTAGGCTGGAATGATGGGATGAACGGTTAATGATAATAGGTGAGTTCAGTCCAGACTATTTTACAAGCTTGTACTCTACAGTGTTTGTCTGTAATGTGCAAGGGAAATATTTCTTAAGGCCGTGTCTCTAAACGTGGAAGCGTGCCGATAGCTTAATAGTTATGGGTGAAGACCTGCCCTGTCGGTTTATTTTGCCCTATTTTCTTCACTTAGCGAGCCGAATTAACGATCTTGAAGAAGTCCTGGTCAAGTGCTTCAGCGGTTGAGTCAGGGGTGAATCCGATCATAACCAGCCAGCAATTCTTGGTCTTTACGGTCGCCATTGGTGAATGGAGTGATACAGTCATATTGCCAACCTGCACATAGCCACGCCACAGCTCCGCCTTACCCTTGCCTCCGACGGTTCTGATCTTGTAAGGCTTTTTCAACGATTCCCGCCCTGCCGGATAGGCGGCGGCAAGCGTTTTTAACCCCCTTATCCGTGTACTAGCCCAGGT
Source organism: Thermodesulfobacteriota bacterium (assembly GCA_046757185.1). Lineage (GTDB taxonomy): Bacteria > Desulfobacterota > GWC2-55-46 > S146-70 > JAUXIU01 > JBHHTR01. The sequence continues at coordinate 6,011 of JBHHXU010000054.1, read as the reverse complement.
ATGCACCCCCCCTGTAACAGTCGACAGTAATGGTACTGCCCTTAATGCTCTTGGATCGCAGGTAGCCGACAGTCTCCTGCTGTGATCCGGCGGGTACCGTACTGATAATCCACCCATCCGGCAGTGTCAGGGAAAGGTATTGATGTGAAAAGGTTGTTTCACCGGCGAATGCATGGAATGAAAATACGGTAATACAGAGCAAACAGGCGATGGCAATACTCGAAAGGGGGAAGAATATCTTTTTCATTCTAAACCTCCTCTCCTGTTCGGCTCAATCAAAGTGGGCAGAATCCTACTATACATCCGCAGAGTGATGTGGTTAAGCTATACGTATCGGTAAAAAGCGCGAAAACCGTAAAGCCGGTGAAGCCGCCTTATAATCGATTCAGTCTCCAGTCGTACTCCTGATATTCGACCTTCAGGATGTCGGCGTTATCGCAGACAAAGTGCCTGTCGGCCTCCTCATAGAGGAACCGGGAGAGGTAGCGGAGCCGCGCGGGGAGGTCGGGGCCGAAGTCTCTGCCGTACCAGTCGAATATCCGGGAGAGGGAGAGACTCTTCCTGTCACGGTCTATGACGACCCCCCCCGAATTGATGAAGACCTCCCCCGCTACGGTCAGCTCCCATTCGATATTTTGTGCGGTGTAGAGCGCGATGGGCGGGCACGAAGACGATGCGCAGACGAGGGTGAAGTGGATTCTCGGGTCGGGAGGGTCGATGACAAAGGCCAGACGCGGGTCGCCGGCCGAGAACGGCTTCAGTACGGAGCCGGGATGGCGCCTGTTCCCGCGGAGTATGCCGTGCTCAATGTCATCGAGGGAGAAGGTGTAGTCACTTATCTGATACAGGACCCGTGTAAAGAAGCCGTTTACCTCGTTGACCGAGTCCCGTACCCCCAGCTCCACGACACCGTGAATGCCCATGACGTTGTAGAGGTTTATCCAGAAGGCGAGCCGCTCCTCCCGCGTCGCCAGACAGTTCAGGTTCAGCCTCTTGAGGGCCCCCGTCAGGCAGGTGTACCGCCTGTACGGTCCTGAATCTGCCATCAGCTCATAGGCGACCCGTCCCCTCTCGGTGTCGAAGAAGGCGCCCCGGAGGGTGTTCATGACCCTTTTGAGTTCAGGGACGATCTCGTCGTATTTGATATCCACCGGTGGAGCGTCCCTGTTGAGGATGACCTTTTCTTCCAGAAGTGGCAGGAGTCTCTTCTTTGCGCGAGCCTTTCCCGGCTCTCTCCTGCACTGCGCCTTTCTCAGGGCGATCACTGAGTTGATGAAGCCGATGTGGGTGAAGGCCTGGGGGAAGTTGCCGAGGGCCTCCCTCGCTCCTGTATCGTACTCCTCCGAAAAGAGCCCCAGATGGTTCGAGTAGGTCACCATGTTTTCGAGGAACCATTCGGCCTCCTTTATCCTCCCCATGGCGATGAGGCAGTCGATGAGCCAGAAGGTACAGAGGAGAAAGGCCCCCTCGCCGCCGGCCAGACCGTCCTCGGTCCGGTACCGGTAGAGGAGCCCCCCGGAGCAGAGCTCCCGCTGAACGGCCTCAACGGTCGAGACGACGCGCGGGTCGTTGAAGGGGAGGAATCCCGTGAGAGGGATGTGGAGAACGCTTGCATCGAGGGTATCGCCGCCGTAGTGCCCGACGAACGACTGCTTCTTCTCGTACCATCCCTCTGCCAAAATCTCATCGCTGATAGCCCTTTTTGTCTCTTTCCATCGATGCACGTCGGCGGGAAAGCCGTATCTCCGTGCGATGATAATCCCCCGGTCGAGGGCGACCCAGCACATGAGCTTGGAGTAGACGAAGTGGAGGTGGTCACTCCGTACCTCCCAGATGCCCGCGTCCGTCTCACACCAGTGCTCAACAACGTGGTCACAGACATCGCACAGAAAAGGCCACATCTTGACATCGACCTTCCCCACGTAGTTAGAGAGCTTGAGGGCGGCGTCCATCAGCTCGCCGTAGATGTCGAGCTGCCTCTGTCGATACGCCCCGTTCCCTATCCTCACCGGTCTCGACCCCCGGTACCCTTCGAGGTGGGGAAGCTCCTCTTCTGCGATGTCGGCCTCCCCCCTCAGACCGTACATAATCTGCATCCCTTTCGCCCCGTGTTGGGCCAGGAGGTTCTGTATCCACCGGAGGTAATCCTCGGTCTCCCTGAGATGGCCGAGGTTGTAGAGGGCCTGGAGGGTAAATGAGGTGTCCCTTATCCAGGTGAAACGGTAGTCCCAGTTTCGCACCCCTCCGATCTCCTCGGGGAGCGAGGTGGTGGCCGCCGCGGCTATGGCGCCGGTGGGGTTGAAGGAAAGGAGCTTCAGGACGAGGGCAGAACGGTCGACCATCTCCTTCCATCTTCCGGGGTCGACAACAAGACCCGTTTCACTCTTCCTGAGCCACCCCTGCCAGTACTCCTCCGTCACTTTCATGGACGCCTGCAATCTCGCCGAAATATCGCCTTCAGGGGCCGCCTGTCCCCGACTCAGGAGAAGGCAAACCGACTCACCCTTTTTGAGGATAAGCCTCATTCTTCCGCACCGGCCGTCGCACCGGAGATCCCGGGTAGAGGAGAGGGTCACCGACTCGCCGCCGCCTGATGCCATGATAGTGCCGTCCCGCTTTTCCACCCTCCCTTCGGCACGGGCGTAGTCGAATCGGGGTTCGAAGGTGACCTCGATCTCGACGGTGCCCTCCACAGCCCTGACGCACCGGTAGAGCTCCGCCTCGCCGTTGTCGTCGGTAAGGACGGGCATGAAGTCCCGCAGGTGCGCCTCTCCCGTGTTGGCGCGGAAGGTGGTCTTCAGGATATTCGTATCGGGAAGGTAGGCGGCGGTCGATTCGTAGGCGCCCACCGGGGTAATCGCGAAGCGGCCCCCCTTCCCGTCGTCGAGGAGGGCGCCGAAGACGCTCGGCGAGTCGATATGGGGAAGGCAGAGCCAGTCGATCGAACCGTCGAGCCCCACGAGGGCGATGGTCTGGAGGTTCCCGATGATCCCGTAATCGCTTATCTTCTTGTAGGGCATGACCGAGTTATCGTGAGCGAGCGACTGTGTTAAGGGAGCAGAGCACCAGGGTGTCTGCCATAGAAAGTCATTATTATTGCACAAATAGGTCTGGAACAAAAGAATGAAGGGGTGAAAGAAAGTGAGTTTTGCATAAGAGTGCCGGTTGTGCTATAGTAATTATGTAAGACGGTTCTTTGAAAAGCATTTAAAAATAGCACATGTTCACGAATGGGGGCGACTGGTTTCGACGGGATGAACTGAGGCCAAGGGAAGCATACCGAGGTCTGGGGCTCGTAAAACACCAGGCAACTATAGTCGGCAACGACTACGAATACGCTCTGGCTGCTTAAACAGCCAGCGTTCCTGGAACCTTTTCCTGCGGGGTTCCAGAGAACGTCAGCCAGCAGGATGCCCTTTGAACCGTTGTCTGACAGGTTCGAAGGAAAGACTTAGTCGGACTGGCTTCTCGATACCGTGCCTGTAGGGGATTGTGGAGTGAGATATAAAGTATAGGCTAAGTATGTAGATGCCCTGGCTAGGCATTCCCGGACGTGGGTTCGATTCCCACCGCCTCCACCATTGATGATTGATGAAAAGCCCCGTGGCTTACGCCGTGGGGTTTTTTGCTATTGATGTATGCATTGCTCATGATTGTTTGTGCAGAAAGGAAGCAGGAGATTGCCTCTGTATAACGGTATCCCATGACTTACTGTTTAAAGACCGTATGGGTGGGTCTGCCGGCAAGGATATTCTCCTTGCCCCATGTTGCCACGTCCCTGAACTGCTCTGACCCGATAAAGGCCTTGAATGCCTCCTCCGAACCCCACTCCGATACAATCAGGTACGACCGTGTATTATTCACATCCTTATAGAGGAATGACTGTGTGTGTCCCTCCATCCCTTTCATGGCATCTAATACCTTATTAAAGGCCTTCTCGAAGGCCTCCTCTTTACCCTCAATGACCTTATAGTTCATTCCGATCGTAACCATCGTCGCCTCCTTTTGGTCATCATACGCTCCCCGGTTTGCGTGGAGTGCTCCGCTCGTAAGTGATGACGCAATTGTCCTACAGCTCGTAGAGGGTCTCATCCTTTCCGGGGGCGCCCCGCTTCTGACGCCTCCCCCCCTTTTTCTCAATGGTAAAGGGCTCCTCCCCCTCCAGCATATCGCCCATCTCTGCCTCAATCGCGTCGGGGTCCTCCCCCGCCTCCATCCTCCCGAGAGCCTCCTCCATCTTCGGGTTGAGGTTCATCCCCGTCATATCGGTCAACTTCCGCATCAGTTGCGCCGCCTGCCGCGGATCGTTCTCGTCCATCCTGTCGGCCTCGCGCTCCAGGAGACCCATGGCCTTTTCGAGCTTCGATTCATCAATATCGGGCATCCCCTCCTCCGCCTCCCCCTTCTCACCCGACACCGTCGAGAAGAGAGAAACCCTCCGCTCCAGCTCGCCCTTCCCGCACTTCGGGCACGCCGGCACCTTCGTCGTATTGACCGTCTTCGAAAAGAAGTTGAAGATCATATGACAGTCGCCGCAGTAAAACTCGTAAATGGGCATGAGACAAAGACCTCCTGAAATGGGTTATACAATATATTTACCACTAAGCCGGTCAAAATTCCAGGGAAAGGGATGTATTGTTCAATGAGAGGGGCTGGCTTCAGCAGCGATGACCCCCGCAAGTCTCGCGTTTATGGAGCGCACCGGGATAAGCTGCTTCGCCCTTCTGCTTGAGCGCGGGTCGGGGATGCTCTCGATCTCGCCCATCCCGACCAGCAATTGAACGTCTTTCAATACCCGGCTGTAATCGCGTCGCAGCCTCTTAGCAAGCTCGTAAGTGCTTATCCCCGGATCGCGGACAACCGTCTTCAGGACCTCGCGCCGCTTTCCGGAAAGACGCGCTACGCCGTGGCTCACGGGGTACTGGGAGTCCCCCGCGGCCATTACTCCCCAGACCGCATCCCACGCCTCAAGGGCCGTCTTCTCAGACGGTGAGTCCATCGAAAACCCTCTCCTCACCTCCGGCCAGATGGATATGAACCTCTCCGGGCCGACCTCGCCAAGGAGCCACTCCATAGGCAGATGGAGGAAAGAGTGAACAAAGAGTCGCAAGTGGGCCTCCGGCCCCCTGCGGATAATCCCCCGCCACTTCCTGTAGGTCATCCGTCCGCTCCAGAAGGCCGACCGAAGGATCATGTTCCTGCCCGTCATCGCAATACACCGTCAAAGTAACGCTTGATGTCAAAGGCCCTGATATCCGCATACCTCTCAGCCGTCTCGAGCATCTCACGGGAATCCTTGCCTCCGGGTTCTCGCGTTTACCGCGTGATCGTGGGTAAACCACTGTGCCAGGGGAAAAAGACACGGATAAAGGCCTGGCTGGTACGCCGTACATGCCCACACAGATTGGTTGACCACATCTCGAAGGAAGTCACAAGGGAGGCTACCCCTCTGTGCGGCAGAATCAAGAACCGTCCGACATTGCCGGGTGGTTTGAGGGGCATTCTCACAGGATTGCGTGACATTGGTAAATAGAGTGGATACTGATTCACTTCACCCATCGTCTCCGACAATTTGCATCTTGGAATCCTGGCTTCCCTTCGCCCTTATTTGCTCGTAAACCTGTTTTGTAAGGACTCGTCCGACAACATCCTGGAACTCCTTCTCGTTCATAAACTTGGCCGTTATCTCTTCGTTCTGCTCCATTCTGTCGATGAACAGACCCTCAAGGGCCTTCAGGAAAACGTAGCCGAAGCTCTCAAGGGTGTTTGCCCTGGCCACCTGACGGAGGTTCAAATCAGCCACGGCGTCCTCCCTGATGGAGTCGAAGAATAGCTGATCGGCGGGTTTGAACTCCGTACCGAAGCGTTCGTTAAGAATATCGACCAGCCTGGAGAGCTCTATCTCCTCGCCGCTGACAACGCCGGTACCGACGGAAACAGGGCCGGAAACTTCGTCACCTTCCCCCCTCTTCAGTCTGATGGAGCCTTCGCTGATCTTTTCGAGGCGGTAA